>NZ_JBFTQB010000676.1:0-5956 GCF_056398785.1 Paenibacillus sp. 01T422
AGTAAAGGCTGGAACCCGTATCCGATGGTGCGTTATTCGGAGCGTCCCGACGTTGTATCCGCCCATTTGCTGGAAGGTCACGTCTGTTTGTTTGTAGATACATCGCCAAGCGTCATGATATTGCCAACGACCTTCTTTCATCATGTCCAGCATGCAGAAGAATATAGACAAACACCGTTTATCGGCACTTATCTAAGGTGGGTGAGGTTTGCCGGCATTATGTCCTCCATCTTCCTGCTTCCACTTTGGTTCATGATGGTGATGGATCCTTCTTTAAAACCTGCCGGTTTAGAGTTTCTTGGACCACAGAAAGAAGGGACACTGCCGCTGGTTGTTCAATTCCTAATTGCCGACATAGGGATCGATCTGATGCGGATGGCCGCGGTGCATACTCCATCTCCGCTCGCCACTGCCATGGGCTTGGTTGCTGCCATTCTGGTGGGGGATATTGCCGTTAAGACGGGGTTATTCATCAATGAAGTGATTCTGTATCTGGCTCTTGCATCCATTGGGATGTTCGCCACACCAAGCTATGAGCTGGGGCTTGCAAACCGAGTCGTCCGGCTAGGACTGCTCATTGCCGTGGCAATCTTCCATGTCCCGGGTTTTGTTGTCGGATCGACTTTGTGGCTGCTCTGGCTGGCTACAAGAAAGTCCTTCAATGCCCCTTACATGTGGCCGCTCATTCCTTTCAATGCGAAGAGCTTCTTCGCGATTCTTCTTCGCCGTCCTGTGCTTGCTGCCAAAACGCGCTTAAGCCTCACAAAACCGATCGACGGCACACGCCAACCCAAACCGTAATAAACTAAAAGGACAAGGGAATTCATCTTGTCCTTTTTACGATTTGGGGCAGGAAGGATATTGTCAAATGCGCTTTTCCTATGTTACTTTAAATAGTAATGCGCATTCGGCCGTTTGAGCGGAATATGAGTAGCAGCAGGTTCAGGGTGAGGGGGAAATGAAGCTATGTATTTGCATGGTACAAGTAAAATTAACGGTCAAGGTCACCTTGAAATCGGTGGTGTCGATGCAACGAAGCTGGTTGCTGAATATGGAACACCTTTATATGTGTTTGACGAAACGCTTGTGCGTGAACGTTGCCGTGAGTTTGTAGATGCTTTCAAAGCGTCTGGTCTCAAATTCCAAGTGGCTTACGCAAGTAAGGCTTTTTGTGTAATGGCGATGTGTCGTATTGTTGAAGAGGAAGGAATGTCCCTTGACGTTGTGTCCGACGGCGAGCTGTATACAGCTCTTCAAGCTGGGTTCCCAGCTGAGCGGATTCATTTTCACGGCAATAACAAAACAATTGATGAAATCGAGATGGCGATTGATGCGAAAATCGGCTGTTTCGTTGTAGATAACTTTATCGAGCTCCAAATGCTGAATGCCATTGCTGGTGAGAAACGTCAGAAAGTGAAGATTTTACTGCGTATTACGCCAGGCGTTGAGGCACATACGCATGAATATATTTCCACAGGCCAAACGGATTCCAAGTTCGGTTTCGACTTAGGCAATGGTTCCGCATTCCGCGCGGTAGAAGAGGCTTCCAAGCTTAGCCACTTGGAGCTGCTGGGAATTCATTCTCATATTGGCTCGCAAATTTTTGAAGTTGAAGGCTTCCGCATGGCTGCTGAGAAAATGGCCAGCTTTGCCGTTCAAGTTCGCCAAGAAATTAGCGTTACGTTCAAAGTCATTAACCTTGGCGGAGGTTTTGGCATTCGTTATGTGAATGAAGATACTCCACTTCCGGTTTCCGTTTATGTGAAAGCTATTACGGATGCGATTAAAGATAATTTCGGACGCAACGAATATCCGCTTCCGGAAATCTGGGTAGAGCCAGGCCGCAGCATCGTGGGAGATGCAGGAACAACTCTATACACCGTTGGAACAACGAAAGATATTCCTGGTGTTCGTAAATACGTATCCGTTGATGGCGGTATGACAGATAATCCGCGTCCTGCCTTGTATGAGGCCGTGTATGAGGCGATGCTGGCGAACCGTGCTACCGAGGAACCAACCGAGGTCGTATCCATTGCAGGCAAATGCTGTGAGAGCGGCGATATGCTTATTTGGGATTTGAACCTCCCGAAAGTGAACTCAGGAGATGTGCTTGCAGTTTCTTGCACAGGTGCATATAACTATGCAATGGCAAGCAATTACAATCGTATCCGCCGACCAGGCGTTGTTTTCGTGAGCGAGGGTCAAAGTGATCTCGTCGTGAAACGTGAAACGTTCGACAACATTGTCGGGAACGATCTGATTCCTGCAAGAATGAAACAAGTGAGTGAAACGGTTTAAAATAGAAATCAGCCTGGATTTCCAGACTGATTAAGGGCTATCCCTCAGGTTCCTCAGGTTATTCGGGACCAGGGGGGTGGTTTTTTTGACTCTCAGGGAACTCCAAAGTGGAAACAGCTCGTTTTCTTGTGTAAAGCTATAGACGGACTCACATCCAACTTCGATTCTGGGCTTGTTAGAAGGGCTAAACCGGCCATACTTGAGGCAGAATTACACACGAGAATTAGCTATGTTTGTGAAATGCATCTTTTCATAGTAGAATAAGATATTATTGTCTAAAGGAGTGGACCACAATGGCCAAACAAGCAAAAATTAAACTAGCAGGCGGTGGCGAAGTTCTAATCGATCTATTCGAAAATGACGCGCCTAATACCGTTGCCAACTTTGAAAAATTAGCAAACTCCGGTTTCTACAACGGACTTGTTTTTCATCGCGTAATTCCAGGATTCGTCGCTCAAGGCGGTTGTCCATCCGGCACAGGAACTGGTGGCCCAGGCTACCAAATTAACTGTGAAATCAATCCTAACAAACATGAGCGCGGCTCTCTGGCTATGGCTCATGCTGGCAGAAACACTGGTGGTAGCCAATTCTACATTGCTTACCAACCACAACCTCACCTTGATGGACAACATACTGTTTTCGGTAAAGTTTCCAAAGGTATGGAACTTGTCGATGCTTTCAAAGGCAAAGACTTGATGGAAAAAGTGGAAGTTGTAGAAGTTTAATTCAAATAGGGTAAAAATTGCGAAGAACCTGCTGATAATCGTCAGCAGGTTCTTTTTTCGTCGGTTATTTCTATGGGAAGGAAATTTTCAGTAGCGTTGTGGAACTGTAGGCAGCTWACGGACAGAGCTGACCTTATCGCGAGGAAATAGGGCTCTGTGAAATTCTAACGGACASCAGAGCCGCTRTTCACGATAATAGCGTGAAAAATGRTCRTGAATTRAYCGAATAACGCCTCTGGAGTMCGTCAGAGCTGAKAAATGAGGGATTTAACGGGAATAACGKCAGYGAGGTCCGCTAAATGAGGGCAGAGTTTGCATACGCTAGTCTGGCATCGGCAAGTAGCAGTGCTACAACGATGAATTTCATCGTTGTAGTACGAGTTGATCGCGCATGAGCAGCCGTAACGATGTAAAAAATCGTTCGAAGCCGCAGGTGGTGCAGAACTAAGGTTATATAGTAGCTACAACGATGAATTTCATCGTTGTGAAACGCGTTGATCGCGCATGAGCAACTGCTACGATGTAAAACATCGTTGGAAGCTGAGGAGCTGGGGGAGCTGCAGAGGAACGAGAACTTCTGGACGTCAGCTTACGGACAGAGCTGACCAGTTCAGTTCAGCAGGGAACATAGCGTTTTTCCAAAAATAGCGCGGCAATAAATTTAAGTCACAACCAGCTTGAAGCGGTGCAAAAAGAGTCGTTTTTTGTAGGGTGAGGTAAAAAGACCTTGCTTTTTCGATGAGTGAGTGATAAATTTTTCATAAGTTACTTTTCATATGTGTGCAAACCTTCGGGGCGTGGTGAAATTCCACACCGGCGGTGATTCGATTGCAGGCAGCTTTGCCAGCTATCGATTAGTCCGTGACCCGTTTTGAAGCTAGCGGTACCTGATATACAGCTTCGCTACGGCTGACCCGGTGAGAATCCGGGACCGACAGTATAGTCTGGATGGGAGAAGGAATACGCGAACATTAGATTCGCTATGCATGCTTGTACATTTTTTCACGAGAACAAAAATTCGGCAGGTCTATGCTTTCGCATGGATACGTCGTGCTTGTTTGATTTGATCAAAAATGCAGCAAGTGTGGATGGATGAAGCTTCTTCGTGTTACCTAAACAATCTCTGGC
Source organism: Paenibacillus sp. 01T422 (assembly GCF_056398785.1). NCBI lineage: Bacteria > Bacillati > Bacillota > Bacilli > Caryophanales > Paenibacillaceae > Paenibacillus > Paenibacillus sp. 01T422. Next base: position 4,152 of record NZ_JBFTQB010000676.1, read on the forward strand.
CCCTATCCGATATGCGGAGGGGTCTTTTTGCATTCTATTTCAAAATAGCTTGGAAAGGCAGTGGACACACATGCATGTCTTGAATGATGAAGCTTATATGAGGCTGGCTCTGCAAATGGCTGAGAGTGCTCTTGGCCAAACAGGGATCAATCCCGTTGTCGGATGCGTTCTGGTGAAAGAGGGACGTATCGTGGGGATGGGGGCGCATCTGAAGCGCGGACATGGCCATGCTGAGGTTCTTGCTTTGCAGATGGCAGGCGAGGAAGCGAAGGGCAGTACGGCGTATGTCACACTGGAGCCGTGCAGTCACTTCGGTAAGACGCCGCCTTGCAGCGACCGTCTGATTGAAGCTGGTGTTACCCGTGTGGTCGTGGCGGGCACTGACCCGAACCCGCAAGTTGCAGGTACGGGGATTGCGAAACTGCGTGCCCAAGGCATAGACGTGTCTGTTGGGCTGCTGGGAGAGGAAGCCTCAGCAATGAATGAGGCTTTCAATAAATACATCGTCACGCGGATGCCCTTCGTGACACTGAAAACGGCCAGCACGCTCGACGGCCGCATTGCTTCCAAAACAGGCGACAGCAAGTGGATCACATCGCCTGCCTCGCGCGCATTCGTGCATACCCTGCGCCATCGGCATCAGGGTATCATGGTCGGCGTCGATACTGTCATCGCCGACGACCCGCGCTTAAGCGCGCGCGGCGACGTACCGGCTGTGCAGCCGGTGCGGATCATCGCGGACTCGCGCTTGCGAGTCCCGCTGGGCGCCCAGGTGCTCACCGAGCAGGATCGTCAGCCGACGATCCTGCTCGCCACCGCACAGGCGCCCGCAGAGCGGCGTGCCGCGCTGGAAGCGCGCGGCATCATGGTCCTCACCTGCGGAGACGGTCCGCAGGTGGACCTGACGCTCGCCATGCGGCAGCTCGGCGAGCGAGAGATCGGCTCCATCCTCCTGGAGGGTGGAGGCAAGCTGAGCGGCGCCATGCTGGAGCGGCGCCTGCTCGATAAGCTGGTGCTGATGTTTGCGCCGAAAATTATCGGCGGCGGGCAGGCAGCACCTATGAACATCACCTTCGAGGGGTTCGCGAAGATGGATGATGCAATTACGCTCGACCGGCTGAAGGTCGAGCAGTTCGGACCGGATGTGTGCCTAACCGGGTACCCGGTTTATCAGAGCTAACGAATGGAGGGCTGTCATGTTTACCGGCATTATTGAAGAAATCGGCCACATGCGCCGCATTCATAGCGTAGGTCAAGCTATGGTATTAACGATTGGCGCGAGAAAGATCCTGGAGGATGTTCATCTGGGGGACAGCATTTCAGTGAATGGTGTTTGTCTGACAGTCATTTCGTTTGATAAGGAATCTTTCTCCGTAGACGTGATGCCGGAAACTTACCGGAAGACGAATTTGCGCAAGCTGCAAGCAGGCACGCGCGTGAATCTGGAGCGAGCGATGGCGGCGAACGGCCGCTTCGGCGGTCACATTGTACAAGGACATGTGGATTCAACAGCAACGATTATTTCGCGTATTCCAGAAGAAAATGCGGTTGTCTATCGGTTCGAACCAGAGGACAAACACATTTTCCGATATATCATAGCTGGCGGCTCGATCACCATTGACGGGATCTCCCTAACAGTGGTCGATGTCACAGAGCGTGACCTGGCGGTTTCGATTATCCCGCATACACTGGCTCAAACCGTTCTGCATGATAAAAAAGCAGGGGATACTATTAACATGGAATGCGATGTTCTGGGCAAATATATGGAACGACTGCTAAAGTTCGGTCCTGCAGATGCCCTAGAA
>NZ_JBFTQB010000677.1:0-3613 GCF_056398785.1 Paenibacillus sp. 01T422
GGCTATCCGTTCGAAGAGGACGTATATCGGGCGCTCATTCTGGAGGAAGTCAAGCGAGCCTATGATCCAGGCAGTGTCGGACGACAAATTGCTGCGATCGCTGTCTCCGGTGACCGTCGTCCGCGGCTGGCGACTATAAAAGCACCAGCACTTGTCATTCATGGGGTGGACGATCCCCTGTTCGTCCCAGCGTGTGGAGAGGACACGGCTTCTGCCATTCCGGGCGCCGAGCTCATGTTGGTTGACGGCATGGGACACGACCTGCCGCACCAACTGTACAAAGTAACTGTTGATGGCATAGAGCGAACGGCTCGACGCAATTGAGACGCGCTTCCTGAATCGCACTCTTAGCGCATGCGACCCTGGTGGTCGCGGCGGGCACTTGGAACGGYTGTTAAAGAAGCTCCAGTTCAGCAGTTAACGGGGTTTCCTAGCAGAGTCTCCATTTGAACGTAGATGTGGAAACGATCGAAAAAGCGCCGGTTTCATGATAACCTCATGAGCCGGCGCTTTTCTGTGGGGATTTTTCTGAAATTTGGAATTGTTGTTCTAACGCCATCTCACAGCCGCATCTCTTGTGTATCTTTGCGGTAGTGGCCCGGTGTGGTGCCGGTAATTTTCTTGAAAATGCGGATAAAGCTATTGACGGAGGTATATCTCAGTTTATCGGTTACCGCTTGAATGGAATTCTTCGGATCGCTAAGCAATTCTTTGGCTATACCTACCCGGAACTGAATCACATAATCGACGAAATTAATGCCCATGATTTTTTTGAAAGAGCGGCTGAGCTGGGAACTGCTAAGGCCAACAAGATCTGCACACAGTTGCAGCGAAATATCTTGATCATAGTGAGCTCGGATATAAGCGACGACTTCTTCAATTTGTTGTCGCTCAATCGACGATTTCTCTGGTTGTGATACGATTAATTTATCAAAAAATTGAAGAGAGAAAAAACTTTCAATCTCATGCAAATTCCGCTGACGCTCCAATTCCATCGTCAAATGCTTCATATTTACCGACTCTTTATCTCCATGATAATCCTTCCCTACAGTATGCATCATCGCCCCAAGAAGCTGTGAGCAATAGGTTTTGACTAACTCCGAAGTTAATGAACTGTCATCCTTTAATAATTGAATAATTTGCGTGAAAAGTTCCTGCGCCTCGCCATAATTCGATGCTTGGAGCGATTGTAGAATGAGATTCTCCACCTCAACTAAAGCGTCGGCCTGGTCGGAAATGGATGGATCCAACTCATCGCTGATAATAACTTGATTGGTACCCAATGAGAAGCTGTACCGAAGGGCATGCTTGGCTTGGGTAAAAACATCATGAATCCCAGGTAAGCCTGATTCCGAATAGCCGACTGAGATGACGAAATTCAACTTCAAATAAGTACGAACCGCATGTAATAGTTCATTGGCATATATACGTGGCTGTTGAAAAGCAGCTTGCTCGGGCTGATGGAGAATCGCGAATAAACCTGGCTGAATCATCATGATGCGGGTAGTGCCTTTGGTGCTCAGAATCTCATCGACAATGTTATCAATGGCATAGTACATGAGAAACTGATCGTTGCGCGAGTATTGCGATTTCATATAAATCGGATCGGTTTCTAGAAGAAACAAGCAGATTGGCTTATTTTCAAACGTATATTGCTGCAGGGTCGTATCGCTGGAATTCCCAATTAACAAGCTCATGAGGCTGTACTGCTCGGCGTGTGTCTGATATTGCTTCAGGTTTTTTTGCAAAAAGTCATTGTGCTCTTCCACATGCTGGATATGCTCTGTGATGTAATGAATTTCGTCCTTCGATGTCGATGCATCCTTGTCAATAAATACACGTTGAGTTAGCTTATGTACGGGCTGATAAATACTTTGAGATGTGCGAATCGCGATAATAATGGCGAGTAAAATAAAGGCAAAGCTGACGCCGAGTAATACATTACGCAATTGATTCGTTTCCTTCGAGACCAAGGCCGTCGGCAGGATCGACACGTAATACCAATCGCGATTCGCAGAATAAACGGAATTAATGAGAGACGGTTTGCCGTCCAAATTTATCGTGAAGCGATAGTTGGGCATATTTTTACCCTTCGTAAGCTCATTTCTAAAGTCAGGGGAGTCCATAAAGCTACCTACCTTGGTGGGGTCCGAGTGCATGACTGCATTACCATCCGAATTGAGTACGAGATAGGTTGCTGGATCACTCACATTCGCCTTCAATTTGCTGCTTAAGGTGGCGGCATCCAAATAAACGATAAAGAAGCTATTCACCAAATTAGAGGCTGCGCTGTTCATCGGTCTGATGTAAGTGATGACAGGGCGATCCAAGCGCGAGTTCAAATGATTGCGAGTATCCAACCATCCGCCGTATTTGGTCAATGTACGTGATTTATCGATAGCTAGAGGATCCAGAAAGTCATCTGGCTGCAGCAGCAGTCCACTCGAAGTCACAATCTTATTATAGGAAGTGCTGAAAAAATCAATCTCAACGACATTTTCCATACCGCTTCGAAGATTCGTTAATACGGTGTATAAATCATTGACCAGTTGAAAGTTCTGATACGTTAAGTCATCTTTCGTAAAACGGCTGAGAGCTGAATTATCATACGTATATTGCAGCATGAGTTCATCAAACTTTTTGAACTGATTGTTCATTTCTTCCTCCACCTGATTCAGAAAAACCTGATGCATCTGATCCGTCTGGTCACTTAGAATGCGGTTACTAATGAAGGAAGAGGAGAGCGCCATGATGGCAATTGGGATACTGGAAAGGAGGATAAGTGAAATGAGAAGGCGATTTTTTAGTTTCCAACCAGGCTTTTTCATTTCGAGGATTTGTTTAATCTGGCGCCAAGAGTGAGTATCCATAACCAATCTCCTTGTCATTTACATGTCACTTTTTTGAAATTAGTATATCACAGATCGGTGGTTATCTTGGGTGGTCAGCGGTACACTCTTTTTACCGATGCCTCATTTTCCTGCAAAAATAGTGTATCTCAGGGATCATCTGACCGATTTCAGCTCCTTATCATAAGCTTTTTTTGCGTAAAAATGGTTGATTGCCCGCTAACACCTCAATGCCTATGATTGGGTCTAAGGGGGTGACGAACAGATGATACAATGGAGAGGAGCAACGCAAACAACATGGAGATTCAGAAAGAAAGACGAAAGCATATATGGGGGCACCGATTCTTAAAAGAAAGATATTTATGGCTAATGGCTTTACCAGGTATCATTTATTTCTTAATCTATAAATATATCCCCATGCTAGGGATCGTCATTGCGTTTCAGAAATATATTCCGTCCAAAGGATTTCTCAAAAGTGATTGGGTGGGGTTAGACAATTTCCAGCGCATATTTGATTCACCGGAAATTGGACGATATTTTATGAACACCGTTATTATTAGCCTTTACCAGATTGTATTCGCTTTCACAGTTCCGATCCTCATTGCCATATTATTGAATGAACTCAAGTTTGAGTTTTTTAAAAAGATCGTTCAAACGCTGCTCTATTTACCTCATTTCTTATCTTGGGTCGTAGTCGCAGGTATCTTCTATTTATTATTCCAGAGTGATGGTCAAGTGAATCATCTATTAATGAATTGGGGATT
>NZ_JBFTQB010000678.1:0-3608 GCF_056398785.1 Paenibacillus sp. 01T422
GGCTTGTTGTCATTGACGAGACGCCTGCTGTTGGCCTGCACTTGAATTTCATGGCTATTTTCGGAGGTGGCCCGAAACGAAAAACATGGGAGGAGCTTCAAACAAAAGAGCATCACCAGGATGTCATTCGCGAACTCATTGCGCGGGACAAAAATCACGCTTGTGTCGTTATGTGGTCTATTGCTAACGAGCCTGCTTCAGAAGAAGAAGGAGCGGATGCTTACTTCAAGCCGCTTGTTGAGCTTGCCAAAGAGCTTGATCCACAAAAAAGACCTGTGACCATAGTCACACACCTTATGTCAACGCCAGATACCTGTAAAGTAGCGGAGCTTGTTGATGTGCTTGCACTGAATAGGTACTACGGATGGTACGTGCAAAGCGGGGATATGGAAGCAGCCAAAATCAAGCTGCGCGAGGAAATGAATGGCTGGGGCAAACGCTGCCCGGGTAAGCCAATTATGATGACCGAATATGGCGCAGATACGGTTGCTGGATTGCATGATGTAGACCCTGTGATGTTCACGGAGGAGTTTCAGGTTGAGTACTTGCGAGCAAACCACGAAGTTTTTGATGAGTTTGACACTTTCGTTGGCGAGCAGGTTTGGAATTTTGCGGATTTTAACACATCCCAAGGCATTATGCGGGTTCAAGGTAACAAAAAAGGCATCTTCACACGGGATCGGAAGCCAAAATATGCTGCTCATGAGCTACGCAAAAGATGGCTGGCAATTCCGGAGTACGGTTATAAGAAATAACATCCGAGTATACGAAAGCAGCACATGTAGTGGGGGGATACGATGAGTAATTTGGTTATTCACAATGTGTCTGAAACAAAGAATAGCGCAAGGGCAAGCCGTCCTTTCGGGATCCGAGATAAGCTGGGGTATTTGTTCGGCGATTTCGGGAATGATTTCTTTTTCATCCTAGTAAGCTCATTCTTAATGGTCTATTATACAGATATTTTCAAGATTCACGCGGCGACGATTGGTCTTGTATTTGTAATCGCAAGACTATGGGACGCAGTTGCAGATGTGGTGTGGGGTCGTTTCATTGACACAAGAAAAGCGGGGGTTCAAGGCAAATTTCGGCCTTGGATCTTCCGAATGTCTTTTCCGCTAGTTGTATCAGGTATTCTTATGTTCGTGAAAATTCCAGGGATGTCCGATGGTTTCTATATGGCCTATGCGTTTGTCACTTATCTAATTTGGGGAACGCTGTACAGCACGGTCAATATTCCATATGGGTCCATGGCATCTGTGATCACGAGCGATTCGGTTGAGCGCACGACATTATCGACATACAGGACGATGGGAGCTATGCTCGCGAGTCTACTTATCAACGTGATTGGGCCGCTAATTCTGTTCGTTAACAATAAAGCAGATGCCAACAGGTTCATGCTGGCAGCTATTATTTTCGGCATTTTGTCGATTGCCTGCTACATGGCTTGTTACAGATTATCAACGGAACGGATTACAATACCAGAAGCGCAAAAGAACAAGATCCAGCTAGGCACAACGTTAAAAGGAATGTTAAAAAATAGACCGTTAATCTCCATCCTAATCGCATCGCTCACCTTTATGATGCTTTCTATGCTGGTAGGTGCTGTGAATGTGTATTTGTTTAAAAATTATTTTGGAAGCGCTTCGATGTTGAGTATGGCTGGCTTAATCCAGACAGCCGCGGTATTTATCGCGATTCCGTTCGTGAAATCACTCGTGCACAAATTCGGTAAGAAGGAAATAGCTGCAGCTGGTATGCTGCTTTCCTCAGTCGTCTACCTTGCATTGTATTTCCTGCCTAATTTGACGGCGTGGCAATTTGTGATTATTTCCGCTGTTGGAATGTTTGGCTTTGCCTTTTTCAATTTAGTCGTTTGGGCGTTTGTCACGGATGTGATTGACTATCAGGAGTATGTGACTGGTTCGCGGGAAGATGGCACCGTGTATTCCGTTTACTCTTTTGCCCGCAAGGTCGGGCAAGCGCTTGCTGGCGGGATCGGCGGCGTGGCCATCGGTTCGGTTGGCTATGATGCGGCTCGATCCGTTCAGAGCAAAGAAGCGTTGGATGGCATATACACGCTCGCCACTTTAGTCCCCGGCATCGTTTATCTGCTAATTTTCCTCATCATTATATTTTTATATCCGCTGAATAAGCGGCGGACAAATCAGCTATCCGAACATTTGAATGAAATGAGATTGAGCAGCGGCGTGTAAGGAGATCTATAACGAGGCTGATGAACCTGATCTGCGTGCAGATCAGGTTTTTGTATATCCCAGATAGTAGATGGAGGGAACCACAGTTCGCTATTTCTTTGAAAAAGCCTATTTTCCGCTTGAAGGGGAACTAGGGGCTGCTATTTTGCCGTTTTCATCAGAAAAGCATGCCATGGACGTCGAATAAGATCCTGTAGTTCCGCCCAGTTGGAAAATAGCTGATTTTCCTTAAAATAAGGGACCTCAGTTCCGTTGAGCAGGCTTTTTACTAAAAATTACAGCTGATTTGTTATTATTGGTTAAGCAGTTAGAGGGCCGTGACCGTGGCAGTTTGTACGGATAACCATAGAATTAATGAAGACATTAAACTATTCAGTCAAAAAGTCGGGTTAGCTGGTAAGATTTGAACCCTACGATCTTGTGCACAAAAAGTCGGACGTAGGCTTCAGACATTTGCTATTTTATAGATAGGAGAGGGAGGTGAGCTTGAAGATGCTTGAGACCATGAATGGTGCTTTGTCCTATATTGAAGAAAATTTGACGGATGAGATTGACTTCAAGGAAGCGGCCAGAGTAGCGATGTGCTCGGAGTTTCATTTTAAAAGGATGTTTTCGTTCCTGGCAGGCGTCTCGTTATCGGAATACATTCGGCGCAGAAGGCTTACGCTTGCCGCATTCGAGCTTAACCATAGCGCCATCAAGATCATTGACTTGGCGGTAAAATATGGCTATAACTCGCCAGACTCTTTTACCAGAGCCTTTCAGAGCCTGCATGGGATTACGCCGACGGAGGCAAGAGAGACAGGGCAAACGCTGAAAGCTTATCCGAGACTAACCTTCCAGCTCACGATTAAAGGAGGAGATGTAATGAACTACCGAATTGAAGAAAAAGAAGCGTTCCGTATCGTGGGACTCAGGAAAAGGGTGCCCATTATTTTTGATGGCGTGAATCCAGAAATCGCGGCTATGTGGGGAAGTTTAAACGCGGAGTTGATTCAAGAGCTCAAATCGCTTTCCAATGTGGCGCCAAACGGGCTAATTAGCGGGTCAGCAAACTTTTCAGAAGGGAGGATGGAAGAGAAAGGGGAACTCGATCATTATATCGGAGCAGCAACCACGAAGGAGTGCCCGGATCATCTAGCTTCGCTTGAAGTTCCTGCCTCCTCATGGGCCGTATTTGAGGCAATAGGTCCGTTTCCAGAAACACTTCAACAAATATGGGGCCGCATCTATTCCGAGTGGTTTCCATCGTCGGGTTATGAACAATTGGATGGTCCAGAGATCCTGTGGAATGAAAATAAAGACGTAACATCGCCTAATTTCAGAAGTGAAATATGGATTCCTGTTTCGAAAAAGTAAGATAAGCTGAATAGACAAACATGTAGAGGTGGTGCT
>NZ_JBFTQB010000679.1:0-3604 GCF_056398785.1 Paenibacillus sp. 01T422
CTTCCTCTTTATGTCCTTCTTCTTTGTGATCCTCTTCTTCCTCTGGCAATCCTGCCATTAATTCGATCCCTTTGCTGGCTTCGACCACAACACGCTTCGTTTTTTCAGCACTAGAAAGCGATTGCTCCGCCCAACCTTCCACGATTCCGTTGTAAACAAACACATCCGCTTTCTTTAATTTTTCCATATCTTTGGGGCTAGGCTCCCAATCATGCGGCTCAGCACCGGCAGGAATTAAGGCAATGACATCTGCATGGTCACCAGCAACTTGCTTGGTGAATTCATACATCGGATAGAAGGTTGTTACAACATTTAATTTCCCAGAGCTTGAAGCTGGATTAGAGGCACAACCTGACAAAAGAAGCGTTGATAAAGCAGTGAAAGCGAGTGATTTTACAGCCCATGTTTTTTTCATTTTAATTAATCCTCCAAATAAGTTTTAAATGTTGTTTTTGCAGAATCGCCAGAACCTTTAAGCAGACTGCCGTAAGCCATCGGTTCGTTATGAACATTTTTATGATTGCTAGCTTTACTAAACTTTACTACCACTTTCTTGATGCTTAGACCAGTAAGTAAGACGAATAATAAGAAAATCGCAATGGTTCCTCCAGGCGGGGTACTTAGTTCATATGAAGCTGTTAACCCGGAAAATACACCAAACAATCCGACTCCCATAGCGATAAAAAGCGACGAAGTGAAGCTAGGCGCTATACGTATTGCAAGAGCCGCGGGAAGAACTATAAGAGCTGAAACAAGGAGAACTCCTACGATCGGCATAGCAGCAGCAACAATCATGCCTGTCAATACACTAAAGCCAAGTGAGATCTACTTTACCGGCAGTCCATTCGTTTTGGCTGTATCCTCATCAAATGTAATTTGATACAGAGGTCGTCGAAATAGGAAGAAGAAAAGACCACCGACTAAGGCAACACCCAACATGAACAGCAGCTCTGTCTCGTTCACCGCAACGACCGAACCGAATAAATAAGCCGAAAATCCTTTGTTTATACTTTGATTGAGACTCATGATAATAACAGCAGAAGACAAGCCTCCAACCATAATAATCGCAACGGATATTTCACTGTAAGATTTATAGGACCTCCTTACATACTCAACCGCTACCGCTCCCAAGGCTGCTACAACGAATCCGGATAAGGTAGGGTTAATGTGCAGATAAGCACCTCCCGCTACACCTGCCAAAGAGACATGAGAAAGCATATCTGCCATTAGCGCTTGTCTTCGCAGCATTAAATACACGCCTAAAATAGAGGCGATAATGGCAATTAACCCACCGGCACAAAATGCCCGCTGCATGAAGTCGTAGTGCAGCATCTCCATCCGCCATCCTCCTTTCTCTCCAACGCGATAATTCGATCAAGGTAAGGAGCCACTTCAGCAAGATTATGCGACACCATAATAACGGTCCGCTTATGTACTCTCACCTGATAATCCATTAGTTCATAGAAACCAGATCGACTATCCTGATCCATGCCCGTCGTAGGCTCATCGAGTACCAGCATATCTGGTTCTTGCGCAAGAGCCCTAGCGATGCAGATCCGCTGCTTCTGACCACCGGAGAGCTCACCAATTTTGCGGTTTCGCAGCTCCCACATGCCTACCTGCCGTAGAGCCGTCACTGTCATCCTGTCATCGTCTGCGCTAATCTTACGGAGCCAAGATCCACTTGCGTATCTGCCTGAGCGAACAAACTCCAGAATGGTACTTGGAAATCCACTATTAAAAGCTGCAATTTGCTGCGATACATACCCTACTTGCAATTTCTTGCCTGCTTCATTCTTGGGTGAAAGGAAGACGCGTCCTTTCCATGGCTCAATTAAACCAAGAATGAGTTTAAGCAGAGTTGACTTTGCTGCGCCGTTTGGTCCAGTTACTACGACAAATTCACCCGACTGAATCTCCACGCTCGCATCCTGCAGGCAGGGTAAATCGTTATAACCAAATTCCACTTCATTCAAAGAAGCAACTAGCATTTTGTAAATCCTCCTCGCCTTTTATATGTAATAATTACGATTTATAATCAAGAGAAAAATTAAAAAATCTCTCGGATGACCTTTATTAAATATGTAATAATTACGAATATCCTATATTAATCGTAAATATTACTTTTACAAACACAAATATATCCTCTTTCAATACCTATGTCAACAAAGAAATCTGTAGATCTTGCTGTGAACCTTTTTTTATATTACAATTTAATTCGTAATGATTACACTTTTCGTCCCATACAAGAACTGACAGGTGTTGCCAATCCTGAGGAAATCATCGATGAATTAACAGAACCTTCCCTGCTTCCCTACGTAAAACTTCATAAAGTCATCACCGTACTTGACGCTGAACATGTACTTGAATACAACAGCATCTTTGCCTCGGACCGAGAACTTGTCTATACGATTAGACGGCAGATGGAAGTAGCTGATCTTCTTCTACTTAATAAAATCGATTTAGTAACAGATAAACAATTGAAATCTATCGAAAAAGTAATACGCAAACACAATGAACGTTCCTTGATTTTAGACTACATATTCGAAAGCCTGCAACCCAGACAATCGCATCCTCAAGACTCCATCACTTTTAGCAAAGCATGCAAATGCAGGCTGTGAAAGTTGTAAAAGCACAGAATCCCGCAGACAAACATATCGTCTCTTTTTCACGTATACTGTTTATCGAGAAGATAATATGGCAAATGACCAATTTGTCGTTGGCCGATTTGCTGTTAGCTGCTGTTCAGCGGATGCTACGCCGTACGGAGTCATGATTGACTTTCCTACAGCCCAGACTTATCCCAAAGACATGTGGGTCAAGGTCACTGGAACCATTCAAAATGGCAGCTATAATGGTAACGATATTTTCAAGATCAAAGCTGATCAAAAATTGAAAAGATCACACCTCCTAGCGAGCCCTATGTTTATCCGAACTTTGAACCTTTGAAAGTGCTTAACTAATTTACATAGCGTGCATCATATACACACACGGGGGATGGACTTTCTAGCACCGAATTCGGTGAATTCAATATGCAAGGAAAAGTAGGAGATCAAGAAACCTCCTTCTCTTGGAAAGCATATCATTTACAAAGAGGGTAGTGTTTTAGAATGGGTCGGGGTAGGGGGATTGGAAGCACGAACCTTCCTTTGAATTTTTCTATTGCTGCCCCAGTGTTCGAGGTCTTATCGTTGCTTGCTTCTTTGCTAAAGAAAGCGAAATAACTATAAACACGTATACTAAGAAAAAGATCGTTTCATCCCTGAAAAGGTTGAAACGATCTTTTTTATTCGCCATTTATAGATAGGGATTCAACGGAACAGATCCATTATTTCACCGTTATTGTCCCATAGTACATATACATACCGCAATGAAATTTATAGGTCCCGGGTTTTAAGTCTTTTAATGTAAAGAAATTATCCCCTTTTTCCAGATAGACATCCATTCCTAATTCAGGAGATGCTACACTTTTAATACAAGTAAAGCGGCTTTGCTTTTTGAAATTTAGCTTTGTCGGCACTCCTGCCTGAACCTCGATATTGGCAGGAAAAAAGCCGTCATCTTTCACATTTATTGTAATAACTTGAAATCCGTCTTGTTGCGT
>NZ_JBFTQB010000680.1:0-3598 GCF_056398785.1 Paenibacillus sp. 01T422
CGCCTGTCCGACAAAGAAGCATTGATCTTCGCCAGCTGTTCGGCGGACATCCCCGCACCATTGTCCTCTATACGGATCACACAGTCATCATCCTGGATAAATCCCTTGATATGGATATGACCCTTCGTGCGAATATGCTTGATTCCGTGATAAATCGCATTCTCAATCAGCGGCTGCAAGGTCAGTTTTACTATTTTACAATCCAATATGGCCGGCTCCATCTCAATTTCAAAGGTAAAACAATCACCATATCGCAACTCTTGAATTGTAAAATAATGCTTGATATGCTCTATTTCTTGAGAGACAGGAATGATCTCACTGCCTTTACTGATGGAGATACGGAAGAAATCCGAGAGCGCGGATACCATCTGGCTAGCTTCCTTTTTTTCGTCCATTTCGATTAGATGTTTGATGGAGTACAGAGTGTTATATAGAAAATGCGGCCTGATTTGAAACTGCAGCGCGTCTAATTCTGCTTTTCGTTTCTTTTCTTGCTCGTTTTCTATCTGAATAAGCAGCTGTTTGATCCTATGAATCATATCTCGAACACCTCTATTCAGTACGCCGATCTCATTTTGCGGCATTTCCCTAAATTCGATGTCAAGATTTCCTTCCTGGATCGTATTAATTTTTCGAGTGAGTCGAATGATCGGTTTCGAAATAATGTTAGCCAGAAAATTGGAAAAGAACACGACGATGACAAACAAAACTAATATTAAAACTAGGATTAAGTATTTGATGTAACTCACTTTTTTGAATAATTCTTCCTTGGGTACAACCGCAGCAATTTTCCATTTATTAATTTTCAAAGTATTGTAAACAATCAGCATTTCTTTCCCATACTCATTAGTAACCGTAATTTTTCCGGATCCTTGCGCCGTTTGTAAGATTTGGGACTGTAATTCTGAATCCTTAATACTATATTTATCCTCAATATTCTTGTAGGAAATGATCCCTTCCGCGCTAATGAGGCATAGATAACCATTGTTACTAATGGTCGGATTATTTAGTATCGTTTGAAAAAATGAATCTTTTATATTAAAAAGAATAATACCTTTAATATGTTCCATGTCCTTACCCAGCAGTTTATATAAGCTAACTACTTTCCCACTCTTATTTTGATTAAAAGTAGTCACGATGGGATCCGTGTGCAGTGTTAGCCAATGGATAGTAGAAACCGGATCGGTTGCCTGCACAAGCTTGTAAGGTTCAAGTGAAATTTTCACCGTTTCGGTCAGGTCATCTTTTCTATAGAATGCCTGACGATCATTGCTGTAAGAAAGCATCGTTGAATCGATCAAGCCTCGATCTGGAAAGGCTCTGTTTAAGACTCTATTCAATTGAAGGTAATCACCTGGTTGCAGATTATAGGCAGGATTTTCGGTGCGTAATATAATGTCGGATAAGTCGGCATCATTATCGATGATCGTTAGACTCGATACCAAGTCGGTCAATTTATCATTTAGAAAGCTTTCCGTTTGTGAGACGGTATCGGAAATACTCATAAAGGCATTCTGCTGCAGCTGATCGAACGCGAGAAGGTAAGAAAGTAATCCAGTAACAATCACAAATAGCATAATAATAGGGATGGTTATCCATAAAATAGTTGATTTCAATGTACGATTCCCAATGAGTGACAACCGTGCCCCCTCCATAGCCCAGATCCATCCGAACATTGCAGTTATCTGCTCGGATGGGTCTGGTCAGATCACTTCTCGCTGTCATAAATCGTCAGTTATTTCTTAATTCCTTTATCATATTCCACTTTAGCCTTCTCCATCGCGCTAGCCCAACCATCAAGAAAAGATTCTGATGTCATCGTTCCCGCCATTACCTTTTGGAAATTAGGCTCCAAAGTCTGGGCTAATATGCTGCTGTAATCAGGTAAATAGATCGGCACATCTAAGACAATTGTGTCTTTGCTAGCCATTACATTGGCACCGTCTTGAATATGTTGTGATTTTTTCACATAGTCGCTTTGTAATGCGTCTACATTAATCGGCATCTGGCCAATTTTTTCATTCCAATACGTCTGCGATTCACTGGAAAGTATATATTTGAAGAACTCCCATGCTTCTTCAGGGTGCTTGCTGTTTTTGAAAATTCCATAACCATTGGCAGTTGGAGCCACTATTGTTTTGCCGTTATCTGATTTTGGTAAAATCGTTGATGCAAATTTCCCATCACCAAGCGATTGCAGATGATTGTTGTAAGAACCGAAGTTATGCTGAACCATTGCTGCTGTTCCCGTATCAAATACGGCTATCATTTCTTTATAGGCATTCGTAATATCACTCGTAGGTGTGTATTTCTTATACATGCCTACATATTTCTTCAAAAACTCCAGATTCTTTGGATCGTTTACTGTAGCTTTGCCCTTGGAATCAAAGTAATGCTCCACACCTGAATAAGCATACATTGCAGTGGTCAACTGATTGATACTACCTTGGCCTCCACGAATCGTATAGCCAAATTGATTCTTACTGGCATCTGTCAACTTCTCAGCATCTAGGAAAAAGTCATTCCACGTTGTAGGCGGTTTCAGACCCGCATTTTTGATCAAATCAGGGCGGTACCAGAAGTTATCCATATACATGGTACCGGGGATTTGATACAGCTTCTTGTCAGGCACCAAGGTCCGGTTATAATCTACTAGACTTTTAGTGATTTTGTCCTTGTCACTCCATTTATCGAAGAAAGGATCCAATGCTAAGAGTGTTCCTTTGGCGGCAAAGTCGGAAATCCATATCCCAGTGACCCCGCCAATATCCGGTGTATCGTTGGAAGCAATGGCAACATCATATTTCTGCTTGGCCGAAGAGAAAGGAATACCGACATATTCAACTGTAATATTGGGATTTTTCGCTTGAAAGCGTTTGATAATTTCCTGTAAATACGGCGTACGATCAGGTCCGGCATTCTCATCCCAGAAGACTAGTTTTACATTCTCTGGTRTCTTAGTCACAACAGACGTCTGTGCACTTTCCGTAGGTTTGTCACTGACTTGGCTGTTGGAACTGCTGCTTGTACTACTGCTTCCGCAGCCTGACAGAAAAACCGACAAGCTGAGAACTCCTAAAGTAAGAACCGAATTCATTTTTTTCATGAAATCAACATCTCCCTTTTTATCAATTATCTATTGGCTAACCCCCTAGGGAATTAGTTCGAACTTAACCCTTGACGGCTCCAGAACCCATGCCTTGAACTAGATATTTCTGTACAAAAGCGAATAAAATCACAGCAGGCACTAATGATATAAGGCTTCCAGCAGCAAGTGCACCGTAATGGATATCAAACTCCCCTTGCATATATCGCAAGCCAACAGGTAGCGTGAACAGTGCCGGTTTACTAATGAACATTAATGCAAACAGGAACTCGTTCCAGGCACTTATGAAGGTGAATACCGTGGTCGCTACTATACCGGGAAGCAGAATCGGGAAGATCACAACAAAGATCGCTTTCAGTCGACTGCAGCCATCCATCATCGCTGCTTCCTCCAGCGCTTCCGGAATATTGCTTATAAACCCGCTCATAAGTAACGCATTAAACGGAAGCTGAAACGTACTGTAGGTAATAATAAGTGCAATAAGATTACTCG
>NZ_JBFTQB010000681.1:0-3596 GCF_056398785.1 Paenibacillus sp. 01T422
ATGTTAGGGTGTGAGAAAAGGTTAGGTAGTAGTATGAAGCATTTTCTTACATTTCGATAAGCGGCGATTCATGTTAATTGAATGTTGACCCAACTTGAATTATTGTGGGAATACAATGACGAAAAGGAGGGATCACATGCCTAGTAACGAACCTGCCATGGAGAAAACGCTAGCTTCTCAGTATGCCATTCGCTCGTCGGTTTTGAAAAAAAGCAGGAGACTTTTCATGAATCAGGATTGGCAATTGTACGCATTGCTGTCTTTGCCGATGTTGTATTTTCTAATCTTCAAGTATATCCCGATGTATGGAGTAACGATCGCTTTTAAAGATTTTAATATGTTCCAGGGAATATGGAAGAGTCCTTGGGTCGGTCTGGATGCTTTCCGTGAAATATTCCTAATGAAGGATTTCTACAAGGTGCTGCGAAACACGATGCTGCTCAATCTACTCGACTTGGTGGTTTCCTTCCCGGCACCTATCGTCTTGGCTGTGTTATTGAACGAAATCCGGATCAAATGGTTCAAGAAGGGTGCACAAACCGTATTATATCTGCCTCACTTTATTTCATGGGTCATCATCGGAGGGATGGTTTATCAGCTTTTATCCACGAATACTGGGCTGGTAAATATATTATTGAAGTCTTCCGGAATGAAAGCGATTCCATTTCTAACTGAGCCTATCTATTGGGTTATCACCTATGTGGGATCGGGTGTGTGGCAAAATGCCGGTTGGGGTACAATCATTTATTTGGCGGCTTTAGCTGGAATCAATAAAGAGTTATATGAGGCGGCGGAAGTGGACGGAGCAGGGCGTTTGCGTAAGATTTGGAACATTACGCTTCCTGGAATCAAGCCAACCATTATGATTTTGCTCATCATCAACATTGGGAATATGGCCAGCATCGGTTTCGAGCGTCCCTTCGTTCTGGCGAATCCGTTAGTCACCGATGTGTCCGATGTTATAAGCACCTTCGTTTATAAGGTCGGGGTACAATCTGCCCGGTTTACCATCGCTACGGCTATTGGTTTATTCCAGGCTGTCGTCGGTCTGATCTTCCTGTTGTCATCGAACTATATTTCCAAAAAAGTGACCGACCAAGGCATTTGGTAAGGGGGGCTTCTAATGAAAGTCAGGGCAAGCGACAAGATTATCGATAGCTTCATCATCCTGCTTGTAACCGTGGCATCCATCATTTGCCTTGTTCCTATCCTTCATTTGGTCGCTGTCTCGTTAAGTTCCAATGCGGCGATCTTATCCAACAAGGTGACGGTATTCCCGGTAGAATGGAGCACCATGGCATACGAATCTGTGTTTAAGGATGCCAAGATGGTAAGCTCGTTATTTTTCACAATTTTACTAGTATCAGTATTCACGGTAGTGTGCATGATCATGACGATTTGCGCAGCATACCCGCTTACGAAGAAAAGGCTGAAGGGCCGGGATTTCTTTTTGATTATTATCGTGTTCACGATGTTTTTCAGTGGAGGATTAATTCCGGAATATTTGCTTGTAAAATCGTTAAACTTGACGAACACCCTCTGGGCACTAGTACTGCCCGGCATGATCAACGCTTTTTACCTGATCATCCTGAAGTCCTTCTTCGCCTCAATTCCTGAGGAGCTCGAAGAGTCTGCACGGATTGACGGAAGCTCGCATTTCGGAACGTTAGTCCGAATTGTGTTGCCGCTTTCAATGCCGGTATTGGCAACATTGAGCTTGTTCTATGCGGTTGGCCGCTGGAACGGGTTCATGGATGCACTCTTTTATATTACAAACCAAGATTTATACCCGATTCAGCTGAAATTGTACCAATTGGTCATTAGTAATCAAATGAGCGATGCGACTGCGACGGAGGGGATGAATGCTATGGCTCCAATTCCCGAGAGTCTGAAAGCGGCAAGCATCATGTTTGCCACGATTCCAATTTTGCTCGTATATCCTTGGCTTCAGCGATATTTTATTTCCGGGATTATGGTTGGCGCAGTGAAGGGTTGAATGATGCTTTAAATGAGTCCCATTCTACAGGAAAAAGGGAGTTGAATGATTTGCGCAATCAAAAATCGCTTATCCGGACAGTTAACCGTTCACTCATGGTTATTTTATTGGCAGGTATGGTTACAGCTTGCTCTAGCGCCACAGGGGGTACAAATGGAAGTGGGGCTAAAGGAGATCCGGTTACACTGAAAATAGAGCTTTTCGACCGTGGTAACACGCCACCAGGCGCTCCGCCGCTTACGGAAAGTTACTTTGTCAAATACATGCAGGAAAAGTTTGGCGATCCTAATCATATCAAGCTGCAGTTTGTAACCGTTCCGCGAACAGAAGAAGTGCCGAAGCTGAATGTGCTGATGTCGGCCAACGAGGCGCCAGATATTATTTTTACCTATAGTGATCCCGCTGTTCAGAATTGGGTGAAGCAGGGGGGGCTGACCGAGCTTGGCGATTTGATAAACCAGCACGGGCCGAATTTGAAGAAATATCTCGGAGATAAGCTCTTGAACTATGGTAATTTTGATGGAAAACAATACACCATTCCGGCGAAAAGAATTATTATTGCCAGTTCAACGCCGATCATCCGAAAGGACTGGCTTGACAAGCTGGGTATGCAGCCACCTAAAACGACCGATGAGTTCTATACCGTATTGAAAGCTTTTAAGGAGAAGGATCCAGGCAATACAGGCGGCAAGGTGATTCCTTATGGCATTCGGTATAACAACAACCTGGACCCTCTGGTTCGGACGTTCTGGAAGAAAATGACGGAAGAAGAATATTACTCTCTTCCGGATTTGATGAAACCGGGCAATAAAGAAGGTTATAAGTATTTGAACAAGCTGTATAACGAAGGCTTAATTAGCCCTGATTTCGCTTTGGACAAAGATGGTAAGAAATTTCAGGCTGATTTAGTCAACGGATTGATCGGATTTGCGATTACGAATACAAACGAACCTGTCTATCAATCGTATTATTCCACCTTGCAGAAGAATGTTCCAAGTGCGACGCTGCTGCCCGTAGACCCGTTCACGAACTACGAAGGCAAGCATGTGAAGCAAATTTACCATCCGCTTTCTGCTCATATTATGGTACCGAAGGCAAGTAAAAGGGCCGTTGAGGCCATTAAGTATCTGAACTGGATGTCGGATTATAATGTGATCTTCGACTTGCAGAACGGTACGGAAGGGGTTACCTTCAAAAAAGGCGATGACGGCATTCCGGTCATTATGGATACGGATGAAGCCAAGCGAGTGATGTACAACTATTTGGATTACAGCATGCTGATCAACGGCAAAGATATGGGCGATCAGGAAAAAACATTAAAAGCAAACGCGGCTGATCCCAAGTATAAAGACTTCACCATGAATAGTATCAAGGTTGGCGATCAAGATGGACAACTGCCCGCTCGTTTTGACAGACCGATCGAAGCGCAAATTAAATACAATCAAACCTTGGGTGATAAAGCCATTGAAATTTTTGTGAAGACGGTGACAGCAAAACCGGCAGATTTCGATAAGCTGTACGACGATATGGTTGTGGAATATATGAAAACCGGCGGTAAAGAGGTCATGGAAGAACAGAAGAAAGTGTATCAGGATATGAA
>NZ_JBFTQB010000682.1:0-5387 GCF_056398785.1 Paenibacillus sp. 01T422
CTTGGACAATCCGGATCGGTCCATGATGTCCTTCATGGTGATAGCTTCACACCCTTTTTCCCGGATGAGATCTTTGGTTGATGTTAGCAGAACCCCCGTTGTTTGCTGTCTGCGCTCCTCTTGTTTCAACACCTTCACTCCTTTTTCAACTCTCTGTAATAACTTTATTATAAATACCGACCATCGGTTTGTAAATAACTTTATTTTCCACAAATTGGATGGATTGTTGAGCAAGTCGGACGGACAGAAAGGTTGCACAAACTCCGAAGAGTATACGGTGTCAGGTCTAAACAACATACTGCAGCATATAGGGGTCATACATCTTGCAAAGACGAAAAGCAATTCGTGGTAAATTAGAAAAAATGCTGTGGTTCTGCCCTGTACTTATTATTGCTATCGGGAGTATTCCGAACGTTGCGGGAAGCATGTGGTGGGATGCGTTCGGGGTGCTTTTGTTTGTGACGATCATCATCATCTGTGGAACAGGTTTACAAAAAGAAGGAGAAAATTAATATATTTATAATAAAAAATTAATGTTTATGCTCTATCATAGACCTAAGGGAGTGATAGATTATGACATCTTCTTACTTCGATCAATGGTTGGACGAGTATAATGATTATATTAGGCTTTATGAGATTTTTGGCGATAAGGAATATTTGGATGAAGCAATAGAAATACGCAATAGTTTGCAAGTGATTGTAGCTAGAGCCGAAAAACATAAATTAATCGTTTCGAAAGTGATGAGCAGCCAGATGCATGCCTATGGCAAAGCCTATCTCTGATTGAAACGCGAACAAATAAAAACAGACTCTAGCGCAGTTAATGCGCAGAGTCTGTTTTCATAGACACGTTTATTCGGCTGCAGCTTCTGATTGTGCATCCGCTTCAAGGGGCGTGTCCAACTTTTGTGTGCCGAGTATCGTGACAAGAACGGTCTCTGGATCGGAGAGAACCTCAACGTTCTTGGGTACTTTAAGGTCAGCTACTGTGAGATGTTCACCAATACTTAGTTTGCTAATGTCAAGCGAAATGGATTCCGGCAGCTTGTTAGGCATGCACCGAATCATGACTTCATGCGATTCCACTTGGAGAATGCCGCCTTCCTTCGTACCCTTGGCCTCACCAGTAAAATGGACAGCAATTGTTGTATCTAGCTTTTCCTTCAAATCAATTTGCAAAAAGTCAACGTGCAGCAATTGACCTGTCAAGGTGTCCTTTTGGACGTGATGGATGATGACGGATTCCTTTGAATTTGAGGGCAAAGCTACTTTCAGAATGGCATGCGGATTGCGTTTCAGTGATGCTCGGATTTCTTTTTCCGGGACGGTGACATGTTCGGAATCCATACGAGAGCTGTAAACTACAGCGGGAACTTGACCTTGTTCTCTCAGTTTCTTCACAGGACCTGTTCGTTCAGATAGTAAAATCGTTGTACTCATGTTCTGCACCTCCGTAGCGTAGTTAGAGCGGCGTTCAGCCCTATATTCATTTACCCGCTAACGAGCAGAGTGAAACAGGAAATAAATAGGAAGATTTTTTTTATTTTGGGCTTCTTTATCTTACCATTTGAGAGTAAAATAGAGGACAAGAGGAGGATTGATAAAGGATGAGTACACTGAAAAGTTTCACTGATTCTGATCAACATATTTCGTTGGAGTTGAGAGATGATCATCTGACTGTGCTGCGTTTACAC
The DNA here is from genome assembly GCF_056398785.1 of Paenibacillus sp. 01T422. Taxonomy (NCBI): domain Bacteria; kingdom Bacillati; phylum Bacillota; class Bacilli; order Caryophanales; family Paenibacillaceae; genus Paenibacillus; species Paenibacillus sp. 01T422. Next base: position 1,695 of record NZ_JBFTQB010000682.1, read on the forward strand.
GGTGAAACGTCTATTTACCCTTTCAAAAATATTTCTCTTGCCTCTGGGCCGATACCGGAATACCCCCTGAACCGCGTGGCGCTTACTGTTATTGATTTCAACACTGGTGTAACCGATTTCAAATTTTCTTCTAGTAAAAATGATTTTGAGATTTTCGTCCAAAAATTGATCGAAATTCATAGTGAGTTTGTACCTAATCATTAAGTCAAAAATAAGTGATGTATCCTAGAGGATAGGCGAGGCGACTCGTCCTATCCTTTTTCTATTTGACTGTTATTATATTGATTTCGGAAAACGTCAGGTGTTAAACCAACAGATTTGCGAAAAGTTGAAATAAAATGCGAAGCATCCAGGAAACCCGTTGTTTCCGCGATTTGTTTAATCGTTAAGTGATGCCCGGTAATGAGCAGTTCTTTGGACTTCTGAAGCCGCAGCTGGAGCAGGTATTGATAGGGGGAAAGGCCAAATGCTTTGCGGAAAAGCGTATTGACGTGCTGTGGACTGACGCCTAGCTCATCAGACATCCAGGTAAGACCGACATCGGCGGAACCAAACTTTTGCTCTAATTGAAATAAAAGCGGCAATAAGCGCTCATGGCTTTGGGACAAGGAGGCGCTTCTGTTGACGTTTCCGTGTTTTTTGAGCAAGGTAAGGAATTGATAGACTTCTAGTGAACCATTCATGCCAGTGAAATCATAGCTATAACGATATTTTTCATAAAAATATTCGTGTATGCTGGCTAGCGGAGTATCCATGCCCCAGCTGATCTGGGTAGATAATGGGAACTCCAAGGCATAAACGATGGAGGCAGCGAGTGCGCCGTCAAAGGTTAGATACCAGGTTGACCACTTGGGCGAGAGAACTTTGTACTCGTGAGGAATTCCCGCGGCAAGCAGCACGCCTTGATTCTCGCCAAGTTTGATCGATTGGTTGTCGAGGATGATCTCTCCAGTGCCTTCAATCGTTTGGAGCCAGTGAAAGCAGGGATAACCATCTTCCCGCTTGTAATAAAGCTGCTGACTCTCGAATCCGACTGTTTCGAGGATCAGCGGCAGCTTGCGGTCCGTTTCGGTGATGACGAAAAACTTCCTGTAATCAATAGCCATAGCTGAGGAATCATCTCTTTCATTTTTTAATATGCCATGCGTAGTATCTTATATTTTAAAAGAGTTTATTGTCAGTTACAATAAATACATCGTTGATGATAATTATACAACACCATTAAAATGAGGTGCGAATCCATGGCTAATAAGTACGTCTATTCACCGCCTGTGAACGGTTTCCCAGAATGGAATAATAATCCGCAGATTTTTCAATTAAACCGCTTGGAAGCGCATGCAACGCTAATGCCTTACAGGTCAGAAGCAGAGGCGCTCGCAGGAGTACGCGAAGCATCTGATTCCTATCAATCTTTGAATGGAACGTGGAAGTTTCATTTTGCAGAGAATGCTGATGGGCGGCCTCAGGAGTTCTATAAGAACGACTATGATTGCAGTGACTGGTCTGACATTGCAGTGCCATCCCACTGGCAGTTGCAGGGCTTTGATTTTCCGCAATACACGAATATCATCTATCCATGGGTAGGCCATGAAGAGGTGAAACCTCCTTTTGCACCTGTGAAGTATAACCCTGTCGGCTCGTACTCCCGGAGCTTTACGATCCCGGCATCTTGGGCGGAGCAGCCTGTATACTTGAGCTTTCAAGGTGTAGAATCAGCTTTTTATGTATGGGTGAACGGTGATTTGGTCGGCTTTAGCCAAGATTCTTTCACACCCGCGGAATTTGATATTACGCCATACTTGGTTGAGGGCGAGAATAAGCTCGCAGTCGAAGTCTATCGGTGGAGCGATGCAAGCTGGTTGGAGGATCAGGATTTCTGGCGGTTAAGCGGGATTTTCCGTGAACTAAGCGGTAATCTGAAGCAGGATGTGGAGTTATCTGTTAAGGTGGAGAGTCCGGCACTTTGGAGCGCGGAAAAGCCTAACCTGTATACACTGGTTCTAAGTTTGAAAGACGAGAGTGGCGCGTTGCTGGAAACGGAGAGCTGCAAAGTAGGCTTCCGCAAGTTCGAAATTCACGATGGTTTGATGAAAATCAACGGCGAGCGCATTGTCTTCAAAGGCGTCAACCGCCATGAATTTGATACAGACCGCGGGCGCAGCGTCGATAACGACAGTATGCTTGCTGATATTTTGCTGATGAAACGATTTAATATCAACGCCGTGCGTACGTCTCATTATCCGAACCATACACGATGGTATGAGCTATGTGATGAGTATGGATTATACGTCATTGATGAAACCAACCTTGAAACGCACGGATCGTGGAGCTATGCCCAAGAGGAAGAGGGAGATACAGTACCAGGCAGCAAGCCTGAATGGACGGGGGCCGTACTGGACCGCGCGAATTCCATGATGCAACGAGACAAGAATCATCCATCGATCGTGATTTGGTCACTTGGGAATGAGTCATGGGGCGGGGATAATTTTATTAAAATGCATGACTTCCTACGTGAGGCTGATCCTTCCAGGGTCGTTCACTACGAGGGGATATTCCACTGCCGGAGTTCTGAAGCATCCTCTGATATCGAAAGTCAAATGTACTCCAAAATTGAAAAAATTGAAGAGTACGCGAATAACAAACCGAAGAAGCCGTTTATTTTATGTGAATATAGCCATGCGATGGGTAATTCCTGCGGTAATTTATTTAAATATTGGGAGCTGTTTGATAAGTATCCGATTCTCCAAGGAGGCTTTATTTGGGATTGGATCGATCAATCCATTCGAACAACGACGCCTGAAGGTGTGACTTATCAAGCTTATGGCGGCGATTTCGGGGATACGCCGAATGATGGCAATTTTTGCGGTAATGGATTAATTTTCGCTGATCGTACACCGTCTCCGAAAATCCATGAAGTGAAGAAATGCTATCAAAATGTGAAAATTGCAGCGATTGATTTGGCAAAAGGTCAAGTAGCTGTAACGAATCAATTCTTGTTCACGGATCTTAACGAGTTCAATTGGACGTGGACGATCGAACGTAATGGTGATCTTGTTGGTGAATCGAAGAGTGGACAATTTACTGTGAAGCCTGGTGAAACGACTACAATTGAACTCGACTTGGATCAGCATGAAGCTGTCAGTCCGAAAGATGAGTTCGTGCTCACGATCAGCCTTCAATTGAAAGAGGATACCTTGTGGGCTTCAAAAGGGCATGAGATCGCATGGGAGCAGTTCTTGCTGCCTGTCCGTCAGTCGTGGGTGCATGCCGACTTGGTCACACAAGCAGAGTCTGCTGCTGCGGTATCAGAGCTTGCTGCTGTGCAGATTGCGTCCACGTCGGAATCGATTACCCTGAAAGGAAACAATTTCTCGCTTCAATTCCATGCTGCAACGGGCAATATCACTTCCTATCTGTACGAAGGCAGCGAGTTGTTCCTGACAGGACCTGCGCCTAATTTCTGGCGTGCTTACACAGATAACGACCGCGGCAACCAGCACCATGTTCGATGTGCGCCATGGCAAGAAGCAGGCAGCGGAAGAAAGCTGCAAGCGTTGCAAGCGAAGTCTTCCAGGGATGGCCGCGCAGAAGTTCACGTATATTATGAGCTTGCTACAACGCCAGCTTCAAATGTGAAATTAGTGTACACGGCATCGCCAGATGGGGAAGTGGAGGTGCGCATGGAGCTAGTTC
>NZ_JBFTQB010000683.1:0-3590 GCF_056398785.1 Paenibacillus sp. 01T422
CCTAGGAGAACAGCGCCTGCTGAACGAAGCTGCGCTGCCACCCAGGAGTCTTCCACTGCTTAGGAAGAAGCTAGAGCTACAGCTCCCGCGCTTGTGTGCATGTTATCATAGGTATCAATGTTATCCTTCAGTAGAATAGGAAATCCGTGCAGTGGCCTTCGAATACCCAGACATGCCCGTTCTTTATCTAATGCGCGTGCAATTTCGATGGCATCAGGATTGATTTCAATGATTGTATTTAGCCCAGAATAACTTCGAATTCGTTCTATATAAACGTTGATTAGATTTTCTGATGTCGTATTTCCTGACTCCATGGCTGTCTGCATGCTGTTAATATCAGCCTCTATAATCCACTTATCTTGTAGGTCTTGCATTCAAACGCTTCTTTCAATTTTTATTGTACAATCAACGTTCTCCGTTAAAAACAAACAATGAATTATTTAAACTTCGCGATAAGTTTTTGGACTAATTCAGTGGCATCATTTACTTCACAAGACTTTTCCTGTGCTATAAATTTAATACCTTTCGTAACACTATGAGCCATTCGGGGTATGAAATGCACATGGAAGTGTGGGATCCCGTCGATCGTTACAAGAGAATAAACCCGTTCCGCACCTGTGATCTCTTTCAGTGTCGAGTAAAGTTTTTTAACTAGATATCCATACGATCTCGACTCTTCATCAGTCATATTAGAGAAATCCAAGAAATGTCGTTTCGATTCTATCACTAATTGACCTAGAACGGATTGATCAGCAGGAAAATGGCAAACCATCCAATACTCGTCTTCAAAAATATACCCACCAGGTGGTTGGTTAGAAGTTCCATTATGTTTGTCACAAATGAACAAGACATATACATCGCCTCTTTCAAGTTATTAAACATTCTCCAAATGAAAAATAGTTTAAATATTCTCCTCCTTAGGGCATTCTATAATAAAAAGGATGGGGAGGAACAATGTTGGAACAGAAATATGTTAGAGAGACTAGATGCTTTTTAAAACTTCAAGAGTGTTTCCGCTGGATGTCAATAACCACAACACGATGTTCGGCGGTAAGCTCATGTCCTTGATCGGCGATATCGCATCCATTACGGCTTCTAAACTATGTCGGGTGACGGCAGTGACGGCTTCCACGGACTCCGTCGATTTTTTGAAACCGATCCGTCCGACGGATTATGTATCCTTGGAATCATTCGTCACTTGGACGGGCAAAACATCCATGGAAGTTTTCGTCAAAGTTATTACGGAAGATTTGCGTACAGGAAAAAGGGATATAGCCCAAGCAGTTTCATTTCAAGCCGCCTTCCATCACCACTCCAGAATGAGTTTAGCTATAGCCGCAAGGTCAACAATGTCAATGATACCATCTCCATTGATGTCGCTTTGTTTCACTTGATCCCAATCAGGATCATTCGATGTTTTACCGTAGGCATTCGCAACGAGAGCAAGGTCACCGATACTTATTTTTCCATCCTTATTAAGGTCCCCAGGGATACTTGTAAAAACGGAAGCTAAGAATGATTTTAGGGCTGTATTCAGTGCTTCTGCAGCATTCTCAATAGCCTGCTGCTCAGCAGATGGATCATTTACGACTTCCTGAGCCTTGTTAACAGCTTCCTGCAAGATAACTTTCGATCCTGCCGGATACTGTCCTACTTGCTTGCCTTCAATAGACCTATCAAGGATACCCTGTGCTTTGGCTATAAGAGCGATCAATCCCTCTTTATCCAGGGCGCCGATGTTAATGGTACGATCTGCGCCATTCACTGAAGTTTCCATACCTGCATCATTGGCCACCACCACACCAGATACGGCCACTTGAGTGGATCCTATTGCAGCGTCTCGTTTTGCTTTGAAATTTAATATTATTAGGTCTTCGTTCGGATTAACTTGCAGGTTGCCCAAATGCACACCAAGAATACGAATTTGACCTGGTGTTTCCTTATAGTCGACGATCAGAAATTTATCTCTGTCTAATGAGCTAGGTGGTGCAACAAGTTCTAAAGCGTTCACATCATACTTCACAGTAATATCTTGTGCGAGGACTTTGCCATCCACATTATTTAATCCATAGACAAGCTGGAAGGTTTGGTTCACCACTACAGCTGCCTGACCTATAAGGATTGCCCCTCTTTCTTCTAAATTACCCAGGACAATATCTACTTTAGAACTAGTTTCACCAGATGTGACATCGACTCCAACACTTCCTGCTGTGTAGCCATTCTTTGTCGCAGTCACGGTGTACCCCGCCTTGGCAGGCACATTAGTAAAACTATAATTTCCATTTTCCGAAGTAATAGTCGTGTATACACTGTCGCCGAGCGTCAGACTTACGCTTGCTCCGGACACCAGATTTGTGCCATCAGATACCATTCCTGAGACCGCGCCGGGAAGCTTTTTGACAATGATATAGTTTATCATCACACAAGGCGTACTCGTTCCTTGTGCAGCCGTGATGGTTAGTTCACCATTCTCGATAACCACCTGGCCCTTTGCAAACAATGGTTTCTTGTAGTCATCCGACAACGTTACATTATTCAAGATTTGGGCTTTATTAAAGAAGACGTTTGTTTTATAGCCCCTAGCCCCTTGACCCCATCCGCTGGCGATGGCCACTTCTACATCATAGATGCCATTTTCCAATTCAAATTTGTAGGTAACGGTTGAACCGTTGCCCGCAGGCTGATCTTTAAGGAAACGAAAAGTTTGCGCCGCAGGGGAATTGTCATCTAACGATAGATTCTCAGCCGGCCATGTTACCTTACCAGTCATAAGATTGGGGTAAGAAGCGTTGTACTTATATTCATCTATAACCCCCCACTTTTTGCCGGTAACGGGATCCGGACCGTAGAACTGATCGGTTACGCCGTTATAGACACCATACAAATCACCTGGACTTAGCGTAGCAGGATTCATGTCGCCAGCGTCTACAAAATACATAAACTCATCATTCACATCAGAAGATAATGCGAAGTCATCTACTTCGATCACACTGCCCGCTATTGTTTTAATACCTATTGTTTCTTTGGCAGACTTTGCGGTGAATCTCACGCTATACGTGCTATAGGCTGAGTTTTTGGAAATCAATGTTGTATTCACTGAATCTCCGCCAAATACCGTTAGGCTGCCAGTTCCTTTTGCCTGTAGCCGGAGAGTATACGATTTGCCTGCAGTTAATCCTTTGAGCCGCTGGGAAACTGTAGCTTCTTTGGTTAGTTTCAAAGAGTAACGATTGAAGTAACCATCCTGGCTCGTCTGAATTTCCGAGGTGCCCGTAACATCCCAGCCAGCTGTGCTTCCTGTACCAAATGATGAATTCTTGATGGTCTCGTCTGCATTTTCTAAATAACTTTTCACAAAAAGGGTTACATCACCTGTTACAGTGTACTTAAGAGTATTGTTACGAAGCTGACTGCTAAGATTATCTCCTTTGTCGGTAATAATGGCGTAGGACATATTATCATTCAAAGATGACAACGTCAGTGTAACGACTTCACCGGCCTGCGCTAAAGTCTTATCCAATTCAGCGTGAATTCCATAACTATTGTCCGTCCGGGTGAATGCCTTAATGGTATACGCATTACCAGGCACC
>NZ_JBFTQB010000684.1:0-3586 GCF_056398785.1 Paenibacillus sp. 01T422
CATATGGATCAAGGGGGGAATCAAGACATGATTGAAATTCAAGGGGTCAGCAAAACGTTCAAGGAGCGGGATGGTGGTGCCTTTACAGCCGTTGAGAACGTCTCTTTCTCTGTTCAGAAAGGAGAATTTGTATCGATCCTGGGGCCGTCCGGCTGTGGAAAATCAACCTTGCTTAATTTGGTTGCTGGGCTGGAGCAGACGGAAACAGGGAAGATTGAAGTTCTTGGGAAAACAATTCTGGGACCGGGTACGGACCGGATTGTCGTTTTTCAAGAGCACACCTTATTTCCGTGGCTGACGGTTCTTGAGAATGTTTCTTTCGGATTGAAGCAGCGAGGGATGAAGAAAAAGGAGCGCTATGAGCTGGCAATGGAGCAGATGAAGCTTGTCCACCTTAGCAAATTCGCCGACCGCTACCCGCATGAGCTTTCCGGAGGCATGAAACAGAGAGTAGCAATTGCCAGAGCGCTTGTAATGGACCCAGACATTTTGCTGATGGATGAGCCGTTTGCAGCACTTGATGAGCAGACCAGGCTGCTCTTGCACAAAGAACTTGAGGAAATTTGGATGAAAACGCGCAAAACCGTACTTTTTATTACACATAACATTCGGGAAGCTGTCCTGCTGTCCGATCGTGTGCTTGTGATGTCAACCAGGCCGGGCAGGATTAAGAAAGAGTATGAGATTCAGGCAGCCAGGCCGCGAAATGCAACGGATTCGGTGCTGCATCATATTGAAGGACGCATCATGGATACATTAGCGGATGAGCTGGAGAAAGTAGCAAGGGAGGAGCATGGCGATGACTACCAGATTCAGAGGAGCAATCTTTCTCATCCTTCTGGTCATTTTATGGGAGACAGCATATAGGGTATTCAATTGGGGCTGGATGTTTCCCTCTGCGCTGCAGACAGCTCGAACCTTCTATGAAGGCATCATTCATGGGCATCTGCTCGAAGCAATTGGCGGTAGTCTTCGCCGCATTCTCATTGCGTTTGCGCTCTCTTGCGTCATCGGAATGACACTAGGTGTGATTTTTGCCCGAAACCGGTTGGTGGATGAGACCTTTGGCTTTCTGGTGGTCGCTTTGCAGACAATTCCCAGTATCGCTTGGTTGCCCTTCGCTATTATCTGGTTCGGTCTGAATGACTTTTCGGTCATTTTTATTACCACCATTGGAGCAACATGGACGATGACGATCGCCACAAGGACCGGAATCAAGAATATTCCACCTTTGTATATCAAAGCAGCCCAAATGTATGGAACCGGCCGAGGGATTAAACTTTTCTATCAAGTGATGATTCCTGCTTCGGTTCCTCATCTTATCATGGGAATGCGAATGGCGTGGGCGTTCGCTTGGCGAGCACTTGTCTCTGGAGAGCTGATTGCACGTGGTATCGGACTTGGGCAAATGCTGCAGGAAGGCCGTAATATCGGTGATACATCGCTGATGCTGTGCATTGTGATTGCCATTGCCGTCATCGGTACCTTATCTGATCGATTTTTCTTCAAGCGTATGGAGGATCGGGTATTAATCAAATACGGCTTGAATGGCATTAAAGCTTAATTCTATGAGCAAGAAAAGGAGATTTAATATGAAGAAAACTCGATCATTTTATCTGGTAGTAGTTCTGTTGACAACTACTCTCTTAGCTGCCTGTGGTATAGGAGCTTCAGGAGGCAGCAAGGAGCAGACATCAGCATCAAGTCAACCGGCTGGACTCTCGACAATAAGAGTCGGTCTGCTCAAAAATGTGACCCACGCCCCTGCCTTCGTGGCAATTAAAAACGGTTATTTCCAAAAGCAATTTGGCAATAACGTCAAGGTCGAGATCGTTGGCTTCGACAATGGCTCCGATTTCTCCACGGCCATGGCCACTGGTCAGATTGATATCGGCTTTGTGGGACCTAGTCCAGTGACCAACCAGTATGTTCGAAGCAAAAATATCAAAATTATCTCTGGCTCCAATAACGGAGGCGCGGTGTTGGTTGCCAGAAACGACGCTGGCATTTCCAATGTCAAGGATTTGGCAGGAAAGACAGCGGTCATCCCGACGAAAGGCAGCACCAATGAAATTTCCCTACGTCTGCTGCTCGAACAGGAAGGCTTAAAAGTAACTACCGATACTTCCGGTGTGCAATTAATTACGATGGCGCCGGCTGATACGCTGGTGGCGATGAAGCAGAAGCAGGTGGATGTTGCACTGCTGCCTGAACCTTGGGGAACGCAAATTGTAAGCGAAGGCATCGGGAAAATCATTGTCGATTGGAATAAGGTACCGCCGAATAATGGCGATTATCCATTAACTATTTTGGTAGCGAACGATAAATTCTTGAAGGAGCATCGCAACGAGGCGAAAGCGGCGATTCGCGCCAATATCGAGGCAATCGAGTTTATCCAGAAAAATCCGGAAGCAACCTATCAAATCGTTAGCGATGAGTTAAAGGAATTGACAGGTAAGGGCTTGGCACTGGAACTAATCAAGGCTGCATTAGATCATCTTAGATTGACAACAGATGTGGATAAAGCTTCGCTGGAGACAATGGCCAAGGTTGCCATAGATGCGGGCTATATGAAGGGGATTGAGAAGAACTCGCTGGATTTGAGCGACATGCTCGATTTGTCTTTGCTGCAAGAAGTAAAAAGCGGGAAATAATAGACCTTTAACGCAGGAGGAATGAAACATGCAGATACAGCCACAAGAAAATCTTCAGCCCGATTTCCATGAGGATATGAAAGTAATTATACTCGGCACAGGCACTCCAAGAGCATTTTATGGGAGAGCTAAGCCCGCTGTGGCCGTACTTGCGGGTCATAAGGTGTTTCTGGTAGATTGTGGTGGCGGTGTTGTGGACCAACTGATCAAGGCAGGGGTCATGCCGCAGAGGGTGTCCGATGTGCTATTTACACATCATCATTACGATCACAATGGCGGGTTTTTCGATGTGTTTATTACAAGCTGGCGAACACATATTACCCCTGAGCGTGTATTCGAGGGACGATCAACGCCGATGCAGGTTTACGGCCCCGAGACAACCAAAGAAATTATCGGTAAAATGCGAGAATCCTTCGAGTTCGATGTTAAGCTCCGTGTCAGCTACAATTTGTCGGATGAAGCGGGGGCCCGTATCGAATATACCGAACGCAATGAGGGAGTTGTCTACGAGAAGGACGGAATCAAGATTACTGCTTTTGAAGTGGATCACCGCCCAGTCTATCCTGCGGTCGCATATAAATTTGAGTACAACGGGAAGTCGATCGTTATTTCCGGGGATACGATTCCTGTAGCAAACATGTTGAAGTACAGTCAAGGTGTCGATCTTTTGCTGCACGAGGCGTATAACAAAGAATGGTTGGATACGCTGATTCAGCAATATCCGGCCTATGGCAAAGCGTTATCCAACCCAGCCAAGTATCACACGACAACATTGGAGGCGGCCGAAATTGCCAAGCAAGCAGGTGTGAAACATCTGGTGCTTACTCATCATATTCCGGCACCGGCGGCTAATGAGGCTGCAGAAGAGGCGTATATCAGTGGGATGCGGGATATTTATCAAGGACCGATTACAGTAGGACGCGACCTGATGG
>NZ_JBFTQB010000685.1:0-3586 GCF_056398785.1 Paenibacillus sp. 01T422
GATTACCAGCGGTCAATCATCCGCATTGGAACTGATTACTACCAATGATACATCGGATGCTACATTGAAAAATGCTTTGAATGCGGTAATTTCCAGCGGGAAGAAGCTCGATACGGTGTATCATGCGATTACCCTCGGGGGCAATGATCGCATAGAATTTGATCAATTTGTAACTCTGGTTATAGCGGGCATGAAAGGGAAAGAAGCTGCTTATATTCAGAATGGATCAACGAAATCAATCCAGAGGTTTTCGAGCGACGCTGAGGGATTGGCTAGCGGTAAAAACGAGTATGCATACGATAGTGGTAGTGACCTTATCATTAAAACGAAGCATTTTACAGACTTTGTCGCTTTTACTACGAGCGATGTTACTACTGGTCCAGGGAATGGCGGTGGGGGCACTACTCCGCCAGCAACACAGCATGTAACGTTTTCAGTAGATAAACTTACAATTAACAAAGGTTATGTCGTTTCTGAAACTAGCGTAGAATTGAAGACTGATGACACGGCTTGGAGTATATTAAAAAGAATTCTCGAAACACGTGGAATCAACTACAGCGCTATATGGAATGAAGATTACGGCAGCATATATGTTCAATCGATTGACGGGGATGGCGAATTCGATCACGGCAGCAAAAGTGGATGGATGTACAATGTGAACGGAGCCTATCCAGGATACGGGGCAAGCTCGTACGTGCTTAAAAATGGGGATAATGTGCAGTGGCGTTATACAACGGATCTTGGAAATGATGTAGGCGAGAAGTCAGCGGGAGGTCCAATCGTTGGTATTCCGACAGGGCAGAAGCCGATCATTAACATTCCTTCGGATCTTGCACAAGATTACACGTTAAATATTTYGGATGACCTGAAAAACAAAGAGCTAATCACGGTAAACATCCCTAATGTGAATCACAAAGTATTTTTTAGTTTAGAGGCTGTTAAAGACAGTATTCCATTGATCAAAGCGGTAAAAGGGGATATCTCCCTTACTATTGATAAAGGAACGGCTTTGAAAACGGGGAATACGAATATTGAAGTCATGACTTCATTAAAACTCGAGGATGCCAATCTCCAGAAGCTAGTTCAAGGTAGCATGAAGGATATCGGCAAAAATGTGCTGAAACTCATCCATGCTTTTGCTATGGGGAATGGGAATGAATCCGTGTTGTTTGATAAACCACTCACTTTTGTAGTAGCAGGTGGTAAAAATCAACTTGCCGGATTCATCGAAGGAACGACGTTTACACCAATCGAGATCTATGAGTCGGACACTCAAGGCATGGAAGCAACAAAAGGCAAAGAGAAGATTACCTACGCGTACGTGAAAGATAATGATTTGATCATTAGAACGAACCATTTCACGAGTTTCCTATCTTACACGGTGGGTGCTAAGGAAGCCGAAACGACACCGGTATTTGATTGGAAGAAACTTTATACAGATTCAAATTCCGTCTCACCTTGGGCCATTGACGCAATCAGTGAGGCATCACAGAAAAAATTTGTTGAAGGCAATGGAGGCAAATTCTCCCCACAAGCTGCAATTACGAGAGCAGAATTCACCAAAATCCTGGTCAATGTACTTGGTTTAGAGGTGAAGAAAGAGAATGCAATTCATTTCCAAGATGTTGCTCAGAATGATTGGTACTATCCTTACGTAAATACGGCTTATCAAGCTGGCATTATCTCTGGGTATGACGCTGAGCATTTCTATCCAAATGAGAAGCTTACACGTGAACAAATGGCTGTAATCATCGCCAATGCGCTAACTCTTCCTAAAGTAGATCAGACTACTGATATTGAAGATATGGATCTAGTATCTGATTGGGCACAATCCAGCGTTCAGACCATTATGGCTGGCGAGCTAATGACGGGTTGGAATAACCGATTCCAGCCAGGTGAAGAAGTAACAAGAGAAATGGCTATTGTCGTTGCTATGAGAGCTTATAAAAAAAGATAGTTCGCAATTATAGGCTTGCAGAATTCATGGAGAAGGAGCAGAACAATTTCTGCTCCTTCTCCAATATTTAATTATGAAGTATTTTGGGGGGAGAATATTGAAAACAATGAAGAAGCTTTCAGCTCTGCTGCTTATTCTTTGTCTCTATGTAAGCAGCACGATTCAAGTTTTTGCAGCGGATAAAACAGAAATTTCTCAAGCCATTTCTAACACAGCCTCGTATCTTACCAAGACCGTTTCAGAACCACAGGTAGGTTCTATAGGCGGAGAATGGGCAGTTATCGGGCTTGCGCGATCAGGAAATTCTATACCGCAGACTTATTATGACAATTATTACAAAGGTGTAGAAAAGTATGTCAAAGAGCTTGGCGGCGTTTTGCATGACAAGAAATACACGGAGTATTCGAGAGTGATTCTATCATTAACCGCTATAGGCAAAGATCCCTCAAATGTAGCAGGCTATAATCTGCTAGAGCCTTTAGGGGATTTCGAAAAAACGATATGGCAGGGCATTAACGGCCCGATTTTCGCCCTTATTGCCTTGGACTCAGGTAAATATGATATACCTATTAACAAAAATGCGAAGACGCAAGCGACAAGAGAAATGTATGTCGACGAAATACTGGCAAGGCAGCTGGCAGACGGGGGATTTGCTTTATCTGGTAACCAAGCTGACCCTGATGTGACAGGGATGGCTTTGCAGGCTCTCGCGAAGTATCAGAGTAAGGAAAACGTGAAAGCAGCAACAGCTAAGGCCGTTGATGCCCTATCCAAATCGCAGAATAGCGCTGGGGGTTATGCTAGCTGGGGGACGGATAATTTGGAAAGCACGGCGCAAGTTCTCATGGCTTTATGTGAGCTTAGCATCGATCCTAAGGATTCAAGGTTTACTAAAAATGGTCATAATCTCATCGACAACCTATTAAGTTATTATCGAGAGGGACAGGGATTTCTACATTCAGCTGACGGCAGCGGTGAAAATCTGATGTCTACGGAGCAGGCATTTTATACATTGGTCAACGTACAAAGAGTAGATGAAGGGAAAACTAGTCTCTACAACATGGTAGATGTAAAAAAGGGTTCCCAGACGGATTCAGGCAGCGAAACCATGACGCCGCAAAACGGAGGATTGCCTGATAAAAATAAAGATGTTAAGCCGAGCGTCATCGTTAATCTTGGTAGAACTTTTACTGATATTCAAGGCCATATGAATCAGAAGTCCATAGAAGCGATGGCTGCCAGAAGTATCCTTAACGGCATATCTGACACCCAATTTGCACCGGATCGAACGATGACAAGAGCTGAATTTGCTGCCATCGTAACGAGAAGTCTTGGCCTGACACCAAAGGCAGCGGATGTTTTCAAAGATGTCTCTGCGGACAGCTGGTATGCACCTTATGTAGGCACGGCTTACACCTATAACCTTATCCAAGGTACTTCAGCGGATACATTTACACCTGAACAAACGATTACCCGGCAGGAAGCCGCTGTGATGGTTGCCCGTGCAGCCAAACTAAGTGGCATGGATACGAATGTACAGGATATCGAAATACGAGATATGCTTGCTCAGTTTACGGATTATATGAATACGGCAGAATGGGCAAGAGCAAGTCTAGCTTTTTCTTACAA
>NZ_JBFTQB010000686.1:0-6706 GCF_056398785.1 Paenibacillus sp. 01T422
GCCACACCCCTCCACTTACCAAAATTACTTCACACTATCCAAATTCATACAAAAATATCGTCGATAGAATGATTTCGACATTTACTAAGGAAGCCCTTTCACCAGATAAAACTACATGCTCACACCGGCCGGGCAATGCGAGTGATCTTACTTGTAATCCCGCTCCCCACCACATCACATCACCACCCCGCATTCCCGCATCCCCCAACGTATCCCGTCACCATCCACCAATTTTCAGCGAAGTAACTTCGCAATTTGGGGGTGCATCCTCGAAACAGTATTAACTAACGGACCCCAATGCCGTTATATCCCATTAATAACGCGCTTTTCAAATCTAACGGACTCCAGTACCGTTATATAACCCAAACATAGCCATATTTCATGCTAGGAACATGAATAGCAGCACTGGTGTCCGTTAGAATCAAATCCCACCTGATTTTCACCGAATAACGACCACTCGGTCCGTTAGCAACACGCTCACCTCATCCCGCCTATCCCTACTCCTCGTTCCCCCAACAAACAAAGAAGCTCCGAGTTTTCACTCGAAGCCCGCTTTGTCCATTTCCATCCCTTTCCGAAATTGATTAGGATTTCTGATGGTTTGTATAAATACCAACAACGGATAGCAACGCTGCAACACCATTGGCAATCGCGTTCATATCTGCATCTTTGATAAGGTCCATACCGTACGCGTCCAAAATCAATTTGGCTGCACCAATCAAGCCCAATGTTAACGTGTAGTAGTTTATTTTCATCTCTCTCTCACCTCCTATTAACATAGGATGCTATATTCTATGAGAGAGACTTAGATTCGGACATGTCCAAATGACAGGGATGCACACGCACAAAAAAAAACCGCCGCCTCATTCAAGGCAGCAGCATATCATTGATCATTGCGAAACCGCAGGTTTAGCGATCGCTATATATTTGGCAGAAACAAATGTTTCTGCTTTAGTTTCAGTAATCACTTGCGGATACATCATATCCGGGTTTGGTTTCTGAATCGTATAACGAATCACAGCTTGCCCATCCTCTTGGAACTCAATAGACTGTATGGCAATCCCATATCCGGGACTCGGCATTTCTTTGGACAAAGTCACTTTGTTGACTTCGTCATTCACTTTCTCAACCTTCAGCGAGATCTCTTCAACTGGGGCCTGGTTCTGCGCATGAGCTTCTACAAATTGAATCGCCTGATAGACCCAGTTCGCTGCTTCGCCACGAGTAAGCTCAGCTTTCGGGTTGAACTTGCCTTCTTTATCGAGCTGTGTGATTTTATACAGCAATAATCTTTGCAAAGTGCCTTGGTAATTGATGTTAATTTGATCCTCATCCTTGATCACAATAAACATTTTGACAAGTGGGAAATTACCTTTCGTTTCAAGCGCACGTACTAATAAATCCCCGAATTGCTCGCGTGAAATCGTTGCATTTGGATTTACATCCTTGGGAATTTCCAGGCCGTTATAATGAGCAATGATGAAGGCGTCCGCATACCACGCATCATTTGGAACATTAGAGTAAGTGTCCGACGCTAATGGCTGCTTGATGAAACGAATCGTATCCATATTCAAGTTCAAGCCTTTTACAATCATTTGCACGCTTTGTGCATAACTGATTTTACCTTTCGGCACATAGTGCTCGCTGTCGATACCGCTTACAATCCCGCGATTTTTCAGTGCCATAACAGCTTCTGATTGACCCTCTTCCAGGTCAGAAAACGCAAATGCCGAACTAAAAGTTAATGAGCTAATCAACAGTGACGTTAAGGTTACAGCGGTTAGTTTTTTCATCTTCTTTCTCTCCTTTGCAAATTTTGAGATGACTCGAATTGTAGTTATTTTCTTAACGTGATTCGCTCGAAAAATGTTGCAAAATTTGCCACGTAAGCTCAAAGTTCTTAGTTCATACGAGCAGCTGGAGTAAGTCATTTTTGATCGACTCATCCAATATGTCATTTTTTACAAATGTCATAATTATTTCTTGGTTCCTGTCTGTATGTTTCAAGTAATTGTACAATAGCTCTGCCTTGGGCTCCCGGCCCATCATTTTATATGCAACATACCAAGTTTCAGGTGTGCTCAATGGGACACCATGCCAGGTATGCCTCTCTCCTTGTTCAATAGGCAAATTCACGATCCCTTTCGCGCTCCGTAGTGCGAAGTAACCAATAAAATCAATGGATAATGGTACAACTTGTATCCGATATTCACTCGCAAAGTGACCTTCGCCACTTTTCTGTTCCTGCCACGAATAACCTTGAATCACTTTAAAAAGCTTTTCTTTCGGACACTCCACGAGAAGATCCCAATCATTCACTTTTTCTACAAGTCCCAAAGCGTGCAGTAAACCGCTTCCACCTAGCGCAAAGGGAATTCCAAATTCCGTAAGTTCATCTGTGATCCGTACAAGATCTTTTATTTCCATGCATATTCTCTTCTCTCTCAGTAGTATTTGGTTTATTTTGGAATCTCAATCATATAATGATCTTAGTTTCTAAGGACAGGCCGATGTCCTCGAAAGGAAGCCTCTAGATGCAGAATTGGTTTATTATTTTTATATACAATTTATTTACCAACGTCGACAACGCCATTATGATTCAAAATTCACTTAACAGATATAGCATGAGAAGTAAATTCAAATTGTACCTTCTTGGTTTCTTGTGCGTGCTGCGCATCTTCTACATCGCTTGTGTCCAGTCCTCGTATCGAATTCCTTACATCAATCTGGCTACAGCCGCCATTATGTTATTTTTCGCTATTCGGATGGTACTGCCAAAAAAACAAATGAGAAAACATTTCTCGTTATTATGGATTTTTAGCAGCATAGCTTCGTTAGATTTAGTAATGGGTATTGACCGCGATGTGCTTGATTTGCGGTGTGGGTTGGTTCAACTACTTGAGAAGCAGGTCATTTCCACTTTCAAAATGATTCAAAACTCAACCAGCATGATCTCATCAATGCTTTTCTTAGCTCGAAGATTAAGCGATCTCTTATCTTTTAACTGAAATAGCGAAAGTTCATGACCCGGGTCCACAATGAGTGGTTTCGCAATAATATTCTCTAAAATTCTTAATGCATGCTGGTAGGACTCATATAATTTTTCTTTGGAAATGACCTTTTTCGTTGATTGAATGATGTCCAGAAGTTTCTCTGCATACATGAGTTTAACGATACTATCCGCTCCCATCAGATGGCGGGCTATGAATTCGATCACTTGATCAATAATTTGCGCCTCCGGATAGTACTTCGATAATAACGCCAATCCAGTAACGGAATCCCAGTTCCTGATTGATAATTCCTTGATGTACGCTTCAATTATTTCCGAATACCACGCTATTTCGACTTGTCTTTCAACCTCGAACTGTTTGTATGTCTCAAGAACTCCCTCGCGATGCATCTGTATGAAATTACCCTGATACAAGACGAAAAGCTCCTTAGCCTTTTCCAATTGCTTTTCCAATTGCTCTTCCATGTGGATCACCTTCCCTAATCTTGCACAACTGACTTATAGCTAATCTTCAAGTTCCAATAGTGCTATAGCACCTTCGTGCTCTGGGGCAAACTTCAATGTAAGCTCTGCGTAACGCCTAGCAGCTTCAACATCCCCGACCTCATAATAGCAGATCGCCATATCGTAGAATACATCAGGGTTCTGATGATAAGCTTCGTCCGTTTTTGCGAAAAAGACAATTGCATCCTGATACATCTCCATCTGATACAGAAGCGCTGCGCACGCCAAAGCGGTTTCATGTTGATCCCTCATCGGGTAGTACCCATCCCACATTTGATAAATCCCTTGACGTAGATCGGAATAAATTCCTTCCTCACACATCGGCAGCAGCTCCATAAGCCGGCTTGCAAATTGCAGGAAAAACTGAGCATCATACCCGGATAATCGCCAAAAGGAAAGGAATTGCGGCACTTCCAGCTGATCTAGATACCCATCAAGCCATTCTTTGATCGTGATAAAATCATCCGGACCGTAACGCTCGATAAATCGCCGATAGGCTAAACGAGTGTTTCCATATCCGGCCGGATTAGTCAGCATTAACATACAACCAATGTTGAGGTGATGATAAGGATGCTGTGTAAATAGACACAGCGCCCCTTTCTGCTCCCAAACATCGTTCAGGGCATGATAGTTCGCTGTCAACGAAAAGCTTCCGTGATGGATCAGCTGCGGCGGCTCACAGTACTCCCAGCTCTCCAAGCGGTGGTCACCTTTGTCCGCAGTAAGCAGGACGAATCCTTCCCTCGAAAGCAGATTCAGCCGTTCAAGACATTGCAAGCCAATGACTGGGAACAGCACATGAGAATCTTCCAGTTTTTGGGTATATTGCGCAATAACGTTGCTGTACGCATACGATTCTTGCTCGTATTCCTCAGAAAGTCGATATTCATATTCGACCGTTACGTCTTCCAGCATTTCAGCGGCGCTCCGACCTGAAGCTTCTTTAGCGAACCGCAGCGACACCATACAGTCATAGACGCGCTTATTATCCACATAGAGCAGCTCTTGCGGAATGCTATCGAAGAAGTAATTCGCGATAACGAGCAGCGGTTGGAGCAAGTCTCCTCTACGGATATTAATTCCGCTCTCCGTCAAGTGAAGCTCGGTATCTTTCACAGCGTCGAACTGGGCATAATCCAGAATTCCCTGTTCCACATAAGGTCGCAAACTTGGCTGCTGCTGCCAGTAGGCCACGTTTTTGAGCGCCAAATCTGTCATGACATATCGAAAAGCAGGTAGAGATACTCCCGCATAATCCATCATGGCGCACAATTCCTTCAGAACATGGAAGGCGAGTCGGCCAGATCCCGCGCCGAGTTCAACGATCGTAACAGGCTCAGAAAGATACCCTAATTGTGCTCGGTCTTGTAGAAAACCAAATATCATCTCCGCGTAGGAGGTAGCAATCATCGGATTACTTGTGATGTACTCAGGAACTTCGTTATTTTGCCATGCGCTAATGCCTTGTTCTTCATAATAGGCTCGCTGCAGCTCCCAGATGGGAGATTCACTGAACCGATATATCTGCTGATCATTCGTTGCCATATAGTGAACCTACTTTACTTAAATGTTGGTGAAAAACCATTCCCATCTTACCATAAATCCCCTTTCCGGACATCCCGCCTAGATTTCATGGGCAAAAGTCCATTATGGGCATATAGTATTCAAACGCATGGCCCGCAAGCTGTGCGAGGCTGCCAGAGACTAAGGACAAGAAAGCTGACCAGCCGCTTGTTTCGGGTGATCTTTTAACCATTTCAACATATCATCCAATGTGCGTACTGGCACAATCTGAAGGTTAGGCGCCCCTTTCTTCGCTTCCGACTCATTCGAGACTGGGACAAAGAAAACATCGGCATTCGTCCTGCTAATGGTGTAAGCCTTCTGCTCTAATCCCCCTACAGGGCCAATTGAACCGTCAGGCTCCATAGTACCCGTACCTGCGACATGATTGCCGTAAGTTACTCCACAAGGTGTGAGTTGATCAATCAAGGTTAGCGCCAGCATAGCACCGTGGGAAGGTCCACCCTCATGCAATAAATAATCATGATAATTCACAAGGATTGGAAGATCATATTGCACTTCGTTCGCCACTTGAATGCCGAAAGCTGCCCGACTCGGATCGTCAGGATTCTGACGTGTCTTAGCCTGCAAGCTGACTTGCTTGCCGCCGCGCAGCACCGTTATAGACACTTGATCACTGGGCTTGACTGTTTTCATGCGCTCAGTGAGTTCTTCGACTGTGCTAACGGTTTGCCCATTCACTTGTTGGATCACATCCCCTAACTGAATCTGGCCGTTAGCTGGACTGTCCTTGAGAATGGCTGTGATTCGAACACCGCTTGATGAGATTCCCTTCCCTTTTCCCACCTTTTGAAAAGCAACGGCACTTCCAGCAGCATTCGCGTCCGCCTTCATAAGCCGAACTTCTTGATTATATTCACCTAGTGTCATGCCTAAATTTTCGACTTCAAACGTATACTTCGCAAAGAGCTTCGCATATACCCAATCAATGGGAAATGCAGGACGCTCAAACACCAGCACCCCTGAGATGTCTCCATGGACATGGCCTTCACTCGTATGTGCATAGCGGTTCATATTCAGCGTCAAGCCCGGATAAGTGACCAAATACTTGGTCGGCCAAAACATCACCAACATCAAACACACCCACATCCATCCCTGTCTGTGCGACCATAGGTGGATGATAGATCCAGCCATCCATATCAATGGAATGAGGGTCAGGACATAGATGAGTTCATCGATCACATCAATCCAATAGATCGTGGAGCCCAGCCGCAGTGGGTCCGGGAGCCAGATCAACTCCCCGGTTACGACTAAGAGCAGCGTTAGAACCATTGCCGAATAGTACAACTTTTGCCAAAGTGCCATCCTATGCATCCTCTCCTATGTAAAAAAGTAGCTGACGCTCTCTTACTGAGAGTTCGCTACTTTTTTATCTCAAAATCATTGTGCTTTCATGTAGGCGACTACTTGATCATACGAAAGGTTTCCACCGAAGATATCCAGCGCACTGCCAATCGTTATATCCAACTTTCCGGCAGATAATTGTTTAAACAATTCGATATCCTCGAAGGATCTCGCACCTCCGGCATACGTTGTGGGGATCGTAACCCATTCCGCGAGCGTGCGTACTAGACTTTGCTGAATACCGCTTTGCTTGCCTTCTACATC
>NZ_JBFTQB010000687.1:0-4079 GCF_056398785.1 Paenibacillus sp. 01T422
GAAATGTAGTGCCTCCCCAAATAACTTGAAAACCTTCCCCAGTAGTTTAACATATTGTGTATATAAAAAGAAAAAGCGATCGAATTTCGATCACCTTTTACATAGAACCAACGTTTATCGAATTTGTTTAGGGGTGTGAAACTTCACCTGATTGGCGTCGACGTCTTGAGAAGCTTGGATCAACTGCTCCATCGTTTGCCTGATTTGTTGCCCATACTGCTCATTATTGTAGGTTTGAAGCTGCGCATGCGCATCTCTGACTTTGTGCCTGGCTTGCGTGAGAGCGGCTTGAGCGGATTGTATATCTTGAGGGTGAGCCTGCATGACAGCTCTTTGCAGTTTATACTCAGCGTCTGAAGCCAATCGTATGGCTTGATCTGCTGCGTCAATGGCGTGTTGGACTTGCATCGAAAACTCACGGGTGTCGGACATAGGGGAGAGCCTCCTAAGAATCGAGTTATTTTAAAATGAACAGTGACTTTACTACATTGCTCCAAAGCTGGGGAAATCATTCTTGATTCAGGAAATGAAATTATTTCCTGGGTAAGCGCAAAATACGAGCGTTCTCATTATTATTCGACATAAGAAGTCTGAAAATTAAGAATACATTGAATAGTGCGCGGATAAAGGGTTTTGTTTCCAAAATATAAGTGGACAAACCTTATGAATATTCATAAGCTAAAGAGGATAACTTTTTTTGACATGATTAGACAATTAGCGATTAAATAGGGGATGAAAAGATGAAAATTTGTAAAAGTATATGCTTGATAGCTGCAATGACCATCTTGATTTCCGGATGTGGGTCAGCGAAAAAGACTACGGCGCCAACAAATGCATATACGCCAACTTTAGAGGTCAGCGCGGCAGTCAATGGCGATGCCGTTACGCTGACGTTGACGACGGATTTGAAGATTTCCAAAGAGCATTATGATCAACAACGTATTGAAGGTGAGGGGCATGTGCATATTTCGCTGGACAAAGGCGAGAAAATTGTTGTGACAGACAAGCAAAAAGTGCTGGATCATTTGAGCAAGGGACCGCACGAAGTCAAAGTATCCTTACATAACAATGATCATACGCCTTACGACGTTAGCAAGACGATAACGTTCGATGTGAAATAGGAGCCTCTTGCTTATGCCAATACTGCGAAGGAAGCTCAGTTTACAGAAACGAATCGTATTTTTGATTACATCGGTGACGGTCATTATGATTTCGACGATGATGGTGTTCGACACGATGAGTTTAAATCAATCCATCAAAGAAGCTTATGTGAGTCAAATTAGCGGTATGACCATCGCCATCAATGGGCGTTATGAAGAATCGCGCTCTGTTTCGGATGTACAGCAAATTTTTGACTATATTCAATATAAAAACACGCGGGTTATTGAAATGAAGCTTTACAGCAAGGACGGAGCTATTCTGGCTGCTTCTGATCGCGAACAGGTTGGCAAACGTCTAGATTCGTCCAGCATTATTATTCCAAAGCAGGACAAAACGATTGTTGATCGGTTGCCGATGGCGCAAAGTGAGAAGCCAGTTGTCCGTTTAATAGCACCGCTGCAGGAAGATGGCGTGGTTGTTGGGGCGGTAGAAGTCATTTTCGACTCTTCCGAGGAGACAGCGCTGCTTAAGAAGCGCACGAAACTCATTTTAGCTGTCGGCATTAGCATTACAATCATCCTATCTGTTTTGCTTTGGCTCATTATACGTACAATTGTCATTCGACCGTTAAGCAAGCTTCGCGAAGCCGCTGTGATTGTCAAGCAGGGAGGGGAGCTTCCGATGCTGCAGTTTCGGACTTCCCCCGAAATTGCAGAGGTATCCGAGGCCTTTAATGATATGGTTAAAAATCTGGACGAGCGCTACCAGGAGCTCCAGCAGGTGCTGAACACGCTGCAAATTACGCAGGATCAGCTGGTTCAATCAGAGAAAATGGGCGCCTTGGGGAACCTTGTTGCGGGCGTCTCCCACGAAATCAATACACCAATTGGCATCGGTGTTACAGCGATCACTTATTTGGATCAAAAGACGAAGGATTTCCGGAGCTTGTACGAAACTGGCAAAATGAAAAAGTCTGATTTGGAGCAGTTTCTTTCCATTATCGGTGAAACGAATGCCATGGTACTGACGAATTTGGAGCGAGCCTCTTCGTTAGTGCRCAGCTTTAAGCAAATTTCCGTGGATCAGAGCTTGGAAGTGAAACGTACTTTTCTGTTGAGGGAGTATCTAGAAGGAATTGTTGCCAGCTTAAAGCCATCGCTGAAGAAAACAAGACTTCGTGTAGACATCTATTGTGATGATCGCCTCAATCTATATACATATCCCGGAGCTTTATCGCAAATCGTTACGAATTTAGTCATGAATTCACTAAATCATGCTTACGTGCCAGAGGATGAAGGCAGCTTAAGCATTCGTGTTACAGAACACCAAGATCATATTCTGCTCGCTTATTCCGATGATGGGAAGGGAATGCCGCAGGATGTGCTGGATCATATCTTTGATCCATTCTTTACGACGAGCCGCGGCAAAGGCGGAACCGGTTTAGGGATGAATATCGTTTATAATCTTGTCACGCAATCGCTGAATGGTGGCATTCAGTGCTTTAGTACACTGAGACAAGGAAGTTTGTTTATGATCACGATTCCGATAGAGGAGGAGTCAGAGCTATGACACAGGATGGGTTATTGGACTTGGATGAGCTTCTTTTTGCCGATGAGGAAGAGAACGTTCCCACAAATGATGTAGTGATGGAACAAGATCCATGGATTGTCTTAATTGTCGATGATGAAAAACAGATTCATCAAGTGACGAAGATGGTTTTACAGGATTTTGAGTTTGATGGCAGGAAGTTGGAGTTTCACAGTGCTTTTTCTGCTGCAGAAGCTAAACAAGTCCTACAACAGCAGCCTAATGCAGCCTTAATTTTGCTTGATGTTGTTATGGAGCAAGAAGATGCAGGGCTTCAGATTGTAAGATACATACGCGAGGAATTAAAAAACACAGCGATACGCATTATTTTGCGTACAGGCCAGCCCGGTCAAGCCCCTGAGCGTACAGTCATAATGGATTATGACATTAATGATTATAAAGAGAAGACCGAGCTAACGACCCAGAAGTTGTTCACGACCGTCGTTACCGCGCTGCGCTCATATCGAGATTTGAAGACAATTGAGAAGAGTAGGACAGGCCTGGAAGAGATCATTAAATCTTCGGCAACGCTGTTTGAGCTGCAGTCGATGAAGAAGTTTGCCTCAGGCGTTTTGACGCAAATGACCTCGATTGTTAATTTGCATAAGAATGCCATTCATTGCAGCTTCGCGGTGACAAAGGGCGTCGAGGATATTTATATTTTGGCTGCAAGCGGCGATTATGCGTCCAATCAGGACGAAAGAGCGCGTGATGTTGTTCCCGAGSAGGTTCTCGGCGAGATTGAGCAAGCTTTTTTAACGAAAAAAAGCTCCTTCGCTTCAGACCGTTTCGTGATTTATTTTCAAAGCAAGATGGGCATGGAAAATGTCATTTATATGAACGGTTTCAAAGCGCTCAGTGAATGGGAGCGGTATTTGATTGAAAACTCATTCGAATTTGGGATATGAAATGCTGAAGCATTCGAACAAGCAAGTGTTGAACGCCGCGGCAATCATTGCCCAGCAGCACCATGAGCGGTTTGATGGTTCGGGGTATCCACATGGACTTCGCGGTGAGGATATTCATCTGTATGGGCGAATAACGGCGCTTGCCGATGTATTTGACGCGCTATGCAGTGATCGTGTCTACAAGAAGGCATGGGAGCTGGATAGAGTGCTGGATTTATTGCAATCAGAACGCGGCCGTCATTTTGATCCTGTAGTCGTGGATCTTTTTCTGGAGCACTTGGACGAGTTTCTGGTGATCAAAGAGCTCTACAGAGAACAACGTTAACGGCATTAAGAATGGTTAAAGCATAATAAGCCAGCAGCCTTCTCATACTAGGTGGGAGATGATGGAGGTGAAGGCAATGACCAAAGTGAATCGTCCTGATAAGAAGAAAAATCAGCAGAATGACGCTTCCTTAATGGAAGAAGCTCAGACGTTAACGA
>NZ_JBFTQB010000688.1:0-3562 GCF_056398785.1 Paenibacillus sp. 01T422
CATCTTCACCTTTGTTATCCATCTTCACCTTTGTTATCTCCTGTTTGGTCGAACTATTTACGTTCATGGTGGACACGAAGTCATGGAGTCCCATGCTTGCAATTGTACTAGAAGCCATCTGTGTTCGCTATGTGCTGCGATTGCGCAAGCTGCATGCGCTCTTGATCGTATTGCTTGGGGCGATTGGTTATACCGTTTATTTAGCTATTGTTTTATTTATTGTATCAGTAGTCACAGATGTTCCCGTTTACGATTATTTTGACAGGCTGGATTCCTGGTATCGTCCTCTGAAAATCTATGCTGCACTGCTGGCATTCCTTACGGCATTGCTCTTGAACAAGAACCGCTTAGGTTTTACGATGCGACTGGAGCGGAATGATGCCAAGTACGCTAATCAAGGGTGGCATCCCCGGAATCATGTGTATTTTCCCGCTCTTTTGACGGCCTTTATTTTATTCTCCTCTGCTTATTATGGGGTATCTATGCATGTGGCGTCCATTTTCTATTGGGCTGCAGGGTTTTGCCTAGTATTAGCCTGGATGATTTACCTGCTGTATCGCAAGGAGATGGATGAGCAGTGAAAGATAGCTTTTGGGTACAATAAAGATAACGATTTTATTTGGATGAGGAGGTCATTTCAATGACCCAAGTTACAGTTCGTGAAGCTGTTATACAAGATATTTCCCAGTTAAAAACGTTAATGCTCGCTTATATCGTGGACTTTTACCAATATCGCCAGCCGGAGGATGAGAAGCTGAACGGATTGATTCACCATCTGTTGGAGCAGAAGGACGGCATCCAATTCGTAGCGGAAACGGAAGAGGGGAAATTGGTCGGTTTTACGACCTTATATTTTACCTTCAGTACGCTTCGTGCTTCCAAAGTGGCTGTTCTGAACGATCTCTATGTGATTGAAGCGGAACGCGGTCAAGGCGCGGCTGCGAAGCTTTTCGCAGCTAGCAAAGGGTACGCGGCCAGACATGGCTATGCGAACCTGACATGGACCACGGCCAAGGATAACCTTCGTGCGCAAGCTTTTTACGATAAAGTAGGCGGAGATCGCAGCGACTGGCTCACGTATTCTGTGAATCCCACGATTGGTATCGGGGATTAATGTATTAGAGCGCAGCCCCTGTTGGGCAGCACGGGGGTAGTAGATGCTGAATCGCGGAACTACAGTTCGCTATTCGCGCGATTAGTTCCTCCTGGACAGAGTGGGGGAACTGTGATCCGTTATTTCGCCGGATTTGGCGGAAATCCTGGCTTCCAGGGCCAAATAGGGCACTGTAGTTCCGCTGAGTGCAGAAATCAGCCTATTTCGCCGAAATAGCGCTTTGTAGTTCCTCCTCGCATGCTGATGCATGTCAGCAAAGGAATGAGAAGCAGCAAACAGCGGGCGGCAACAAAATGATTCAAGATTAACAAGAATCATATGCCCCTAAGCCAGAAGTATGAGGAACTATGGTACGCTATTTTGGGCGGAACCGACTATTTGGCAGGTGGAGAGGAACTACGTTCCGCTATTTCGGCGCATGATGTCCAAATACAGCGTCCTGAGGGCAAATAAAGGCCTGTAGTTCCGCTGAGTGCAGAAATCAGCCTATTTCGCCGAAATAGCGCTCTGTAGTTCCTCCTCGCATGCTGATGCATGTCAGCAAAGGAATGAGAAGCAGCAAACAGCGGGCGGCAACAAAATGATTCAAGCAGATTCTGTCGCGGTTGGACAATCAACCGGACACATCGAGACCTCTCGACCTTTCCGTCTCAATCTCTCTTATTAAGTTGGTGCGTCCGCTTAACCATCCCATCCATCTCAACCATCTCGACCTTCCCACCTCCATCTCTCGTCTCGAGAGAATGGAGGTTTTTTTGCATCGTCAGGGTGTCGAGACTGAATTCTAAAATCGTTTTCATAATGTTTGCATAATCACAAATACTAAAGAAGTCCTCGATGAAGCCATATATAAAAATTGATATATCCTCGAGGCTGGATCACTCTGTTACTTCGTATGCGAAATAATCTAAGGGGGTACTTTGGACGATCAGCAGCGTGTTTTACAAATCTTCCATAGCTACCGAGAGGTCAATCAAGCTTTCGATTAAGTTATGACGAAAGTAGCTCAACGTCA
This sequence comes from Paenibacillus sp. 01T422, assembly GCF_056398785.1. Lineage (NCBI taxonomy): Bacteria > Bacillati > Bacillota > Bacilli > Caryophanales > Paenibacillaceae > Paenibacillus > Paenibacillus sp. 01T422. The sequence continues at coordinate 2,130 of NZ_JBFTQB010000688.1, forward strand.
TGGCCTTGCGCCGTACCAAGCGATGTTTCGGCCTTGCTTGGCTTATCTGAGGAGGATCAAGAGCAGTTCCATCGGGTTCAAAATAAGATTTTAACGATTTTAAAGAACATAGGTGAGGATGATTTCAATGACTAGCATGGTTAATGCAACATTGCGCAAGGGACCAATCATGGCCTCGTTGCTTATTGCCGCATTCGTGGCGTTATTAAGTCAAACGGTCTTAAATGTAGCGCTGCCCAAAATGATGATCGACCTGAATGTGAATGAAAGCACGATACAGTGGCTATCCAACGGGTATATGCTCATGAATGGGGTTCTCGTTCCAATCAGTGCGTATCTCATTAACCGTTTCACAACCCGCAAGTTATTCCTAGTCGCTTCGTCACTATTTGCTCTTGGGACGATCGTTTGTGCATTGTCTGCGGATTTCAGCTGGCTTCTGGGTGGCCGACTTGTTCAGGCAGTTGGGGCAGGGGTTCTTATGCCGCTTATGTCTGTGGTTGTTCTGACCATTTTCCCTGTCGCTGAGCGTGGTAAAGCAATGGGCATGATGGGGATCGCGATGATTTTTGCCCCGGCGATTGGACCGACGATGTCCGGTTGGGTCGTGGAACATTACCACTGGCATGTTCTATTTTATATCATCTTGCCACTGGCCATTTTCGCTGTAATTTTCGGAGCTTTCTCCATGAAGGACGTTATAAAAACATCAAACCCGAACCTCGATGTATTAGGAGTTATTTTTTCTACGCTTGGTTTTGGCGGTATTCTCTACGGCTTTAGTGCCGCGGGGTCTGACGGGTGGGGAAGCGCGGATGTTGTCGTTTGTCTCGTCGTAGGCGGTATCTCGCTGCTGCTCTTTATCCTACGCTCGATCATGGGTAAGACGCCGTTACTCGAATTCCGAGTATTCAAATATTCGATGTTTTCGCTAACGACGCTTATTAACGCCATCATCACGATGGCCATGTTCTCGGGTATGATCCTGCTGCCTATCTTCCTGCAAAACATCCGGGGCTTCACACCGCTTGAGTCCGGCTTGCTTTTGCTGCCGGGGGCCATTCTGATGGGAATCATGTCTCCGATTACGGGTATGATTTTCGATAAAGTAGGCGCTCGGTGGTTGGCCGTTATCGGCTTAATTATCACGACCATCACAACTTATGAGTTCAGCCGGCTTACCGCGGATTCTACGTACAATCATTTAATGCTGGTGTACACTCTGCGGATGTTCGGAATGTCCATGCTCATGATGCCAATTCAGACAGCTGGTATGAACCAACTGCCGCGAAGCTTGAATGCGCACGGTTCTGCGATGTCGCAGACGCTTCGTAACGTTTCAGGAGCGCTTGGAACGGCGCTTCTCGTGACTTTCATGACGAACAAAGCAGCTTCTCATGCCAAAGAGCTCATCATCTCGGGCAGAATTGATC
>NZ_JBFTQB010000689.1:0-6423 GCF_056398785.1 Paenibacillus sp. 01T422
GTATAGAAAAGCATCTAGATCTTCAAATTATTACTCATTGAAGATGAAAAAAACTTAGTTCGATTTATTCAATTGGAGCTGGAGCATGAATCGTTTGAAGTGCAGGCAGCTTATGATGGTTTCGCTTACGAAACGTGAGTTCGATCTATTAGTTATGTTCATGAAAAATCATCATCTCGTTTTAACACGTGATATGCTTTTGGATCAAGTATGGGGATATGATTCTTTAGTAGCTTCCATCTGGATATTCCGCAGAAAAGAAGGAGCAGTTTGGCTCACCTTAGCCGCGTGTATTGCTTTCTCAAGAGTATGGACAGGGGTTCACTATCCATCTGATGTTTTGGCAGGTGCATTGCTTGGAACAGCAGCCGCGGTTGCGGTACATCGATTATTTAGTAGGGTTCCCAAGGCAAAAAACATTCTGAACCGAGTGATTCAATGGTATGAAGTTGTGGAGTGCAAGATATGGAGAATAAAGATCTTAAGTAAATAATCAACAGATCTGAAATTTGTTGAGCTATAAAAATCCGTTCAAGTATGAACGGATTTTTATTTTCGAAAAATGAAGAGTTAAGAAAGTTTTAAGAATTGGTTCACAAGCGTTTCATTTTTATTGCCTATGATTTAGTTGTAAGCCCAAATACCAAAGGAGAGACTTTGAGCTACTCAAAGATCCCAAAGCGGAGAGACTTTGAGCTACACTCAAAGATTCCAAAGCGGAGAGACTTTGAGCTACACTCAAAGATCCCAAAGCGGAGAGACTTTGAGCTACACTCAAAGATCCCTATATTAGGAGGAAAACATGAAGAAGTGGATAATGTTAGGCAGCGCTGCTGGGATTAGCAGTATTGTTATGGTGACAACAGGCTTTAGCGCAATGGCGAGTACATCGGGGTATGATGCATATAAATCAGCGCTTAAAAACACCAAATTGGTTCAAAACGTTGCTGTACAAGCAGAAGCGGCTTTGCAAGATAACGGGGCTTTGCTTGCCAGTGCGAGCGGTAATTTTAAAGTAAGTCTAGATTCGAAAACAGCAAGCGGAAGCGCAGATGTATCAGTAGGCGGCACTCAGCAAGCACTTAACTTCTATAAGGAAGAGAACCAAACTGTACTTAAATCAGCTGCCAGTGATGTGTATTTCGTGAAACAAGAGAACGAGAAGAAACACAAAACCGAGAATAAGCTGAATGAAACGGAAATTCCTCAGCAAGTTGAAACGGTCATTGATGCATTAGTCGGGAACTTGAAAGACTTTGTTGCTATCGATACGAAAGCAGATGGCTCCAAAGAAATATCCATTCAACTGGACAATGCTCAGATTCCAACTGTAGTAAATGCATTAGCTCCAATTGCTATAAAAGAAGCTACAAAGGAAGACGATGGCGAGACGAATGATGATACTGTTCAGGCGAATGCGATGCCATTTCAAGACGATTTTTTGAAAAATGCTGCTCCGCAATTGACCCAAGACATTAAAATCGAACATGTATCGATTAAAGCGACAGTTAATGCAGATAATTATCTTTCACATCAAGAAGCAGATCTAACCGTTTCGGGCAAAGACGATGCCGGTACTGCACATCAAGTGACTCTTCACCTTCAAGCGAATCTGTCCGGATATAATAGTACAACACCTGAAACCATTGATCTTACTGGTAAAACGGTACAGACGTTGAAGCACGATCACCAAGGCAAACATGACGATAACGAATAACTAAAGATTTACACAAAGGTAAATGGTCATGCAGACAGGCCTCCCTATTGGAGCTTGTCTGCTGTTCATGGAATAGGAGGTACTCAATGAATATTATTTTAGAAACAACTAATATAAGTAAAGAATATGGCAATAAGCGCGGAATTCGGGACATTACGCTTCAACTGCATGCCGGTGATATATATGGTTTGCTCGGGCCAAACGGTGCTGGGAAAACGACATTTCTAAAATTAATTACGGGCTTAATTCGCCCGGATCGAGGAACCATTACGTTGTTTAATAATAGAATGCCCGAATACTTCGAAGCGGGTATGCAGCATGTTGGCACCATGATTGAGTCGGCTGATTTCCATGACTTTCTCACTGCGAATCAGTATTTAGAGCTGGTAGCTCGATTCTATCCCACTGTCGTATCAAAACGAATCGAAGAAGTATTGGAGCTTGTAGGCTTATTCAAAGTGCGCAAAGAGAAGATTAAAGGTTATTCCACAGGAATGAAGCAGAAATTAGCGCTTGCCGCGGCTATATTGCCTAAACCGAAGCTTGTTATCCTTGACGAACCGACGAATGGCCTGGATATTGAAGGGACAGTGATGTTTCGAAAGTTGATAAAGATGATGTCCGCTGAAATGGGAACATCATTTTTAATTTCGAGCCACATGATTCACGAGCTAGAACAGCTGTGTAATCGTGTAGGGATTGTTGTAGGGGGGCATTTGAGAAAAGAAGGATACGTCACTGAATTATTGCAAGAAAATCAATCGTTGGAGCAATTCTATATCGATGAGCTTCAGCTTCCAAAGGAGGACAATGCGAGTGCATAAATGGCGTGCTGCATACCTAAATGAGCTTTATTTAATGTTTTATCGGAAAAAGATTGTGATGTTTGCTATTTTTTCAGCTATTTTACCGATTTTACTAGCTATTTCGCTCCAAGCTTTACAGCCCTTTCTTGGACTTTTCGCGGTTAGCCAATCTTTTCCGATTGAAATGTTATCGATCTATACGAGCATTTGGATTCCGCTTTTGATATTAACAATTACGGCTGACTTATTTCCAGGTGAAGTAGGATCCAGAACGATGAAGCTTGCTTTGCTGCGACCGAATTCACGATTTCAAGTATATGGAATGAAAGCAGCGGCTCTTATCACATGTATTGCTGCAACTCTGATTTTACTCGGTATCGTAACCTCAATTTGCAATCTTTTTGCTGGAACAACATCAAGTCTAACGGAGATAATAGGGATGTTGAAAGTTTATGCTGCAGCATTTATTTCTATGGTAGCATTATCGGCTTTGTTTGTATTTGTTTCGCAGTTTTTTAAATCAGCTAGCGGATACATGGTTTTTGCACTCATACTTTTTGCTGCAGCCAAGATTGCGCCTTTCTTGTTGCATGCTTTCGCTGCATTTTCACCAACATCGTATACAGACTGGCATATGTTATGGTTAAGTCAGACCGTCTCCACTGGTAAATTATTGACGACTTCACTTTTCTTGCTTTCAAGTTGTATCTTGTTCATGGCACTAGGTTACTATAAATTTGATCGAAAAGAAGTATAAATAAATGGGGTCTGCACATGTCAATTCGTTTGAAATTATTGCTTTCCTACGCCGCAATGCTGATAATTCCACTCGTTATGATGATGATAACGGCTATGTTATTGATCTTGGTATTCCGTGGAGATTTCCAAGGGATTCGCGATCAACTAAGCTCTGGGGTTGGATTATTCGAGAATCAGAACCTAGAGCATACGTTCAAGGAAATGAAACGAACCTCAGAGAAAAATCCGACCATGCTTGCCGACCAAACTTATCTGGCGGACTTTGATCAAGAGCTTATTATATTAATTCTGACACATAGCTCACTAACATATTTTGTTTCTAAAAGCATCATTTCTCCACTAAGTAAATTAAAGAATGCAATGAAAAGGATCCAGTCCGGTGATCTAGATTTCCAAGTTCAGATAACAAGTACAGATGAGATCGGTCAGCTTAGTCTTGCTTTCGAACAAATGCGTAAACAATTGCAAGAATCCATTCAAACACAAGTTCAATATGAGGAAAACCGTAAAGAATTGATTTCTAACATTTCGCACGACATTCGGACCCCGCTTACAGCTATTAGAGGCTACATCGACGGACTAGATGATGGAATCGCCGATACCGCGGATAAAAAACAAAAATACATCAAAATCATTTCTTCCAAAGCAGAAGAGATGGATCATTTAATTGATGAGTTGTTTTTGTATTCTAAATTGGATTTGAAGAGGGTGCCCTACAACTTTGAAGTCGTTCATTTTTCCGATTTTTTAGTGGATTGGTCAGATGAGCTTGAGTTTGAACTTCAAAAAAAAGGCGTTCACTATAAGTCAGATATTACGATTGATCAACAGACACTAATTTCAATTGATAGGGATAAAATGCGACGTGTCTTTTCTAACATCGTAGACAATTGCTTGAAATATATGAATAAGAGTGAGAAGACCATCACATTGCACGCAAGAATAGAAGCGGCAAGTGTTATCATAGAAATTACAGATAACGGAGCAGGCGTGGACGCTGAGGCTCTCCCATATATTTTTGACCGTTTCTATCGCGCAGATCCATCTAGAAACAGCAATTATGGGGGAAGCGGTTTGGGGTTAGCGATTTCGAAACAAATGATTGAAGGGCATGGCGGAACAATTAGCGCAAGTAGCGTGAAAGGCGAATGGACCTGTATTACCATAAAATTACCGCAAAAGATGCATAAAGATGGTGAGAATAAATGAAACAAATACTTATTGTAGAAGACGAACAGCTCATTGCAGAACTTGAACGAGATTATCTGAGGTAAATGGATATAAGGTCGATATCGCATCGGACGGTGAACAAGGTCAGAAGCTGGGACTTAGTGGTGAGTATGATTTAATCATTCTTGATGTCATGCTTCCGTTATTAAATGGATTTGAAGTATGCAAGCAAATTCGTGAGAAATATCAGATTCCGATCTTGATGGTTACGGCGAAAAAAGAAGATATTGATGTTATTCGTGGATTGGGGCTAGGTATTGACGACTATATTACGAAGCCATTCAAGCCTGGAGAATTAGTAGCAAGAGTCAAGGCACATTTAGCACGTTACGAACGATTAATCGGTACAAAGGAAAATAAAGATGAAATTCGCATTCAAGGTCTCTTAATTGATAATAGTTCCCGTCGGGTATTTGTTTATGATCAAGAGATTAATATAACAACGAATGAATTTGATTTACTCTACTTTTTAGCTACGAATCCGAATCGCGTATTTAGTAAAGATCATCTCTTTGAACGCATCTGGGGAATTGATGCTATGGGAGATACCCAGACAGTTACAGTCCATATCCGTAAATTAAGAGAGAAAATTGAAGTCGATCCATCCAACTCGCAATACATTGAAACGGTATGGGGAGCAGGCTATCGTTTTCGGATATGAAGTATGTGATGAAAGGTGGTAGGTATGCGATGACTCCTAATACTCGTGTCTTAATACTCACGGCAAATTACGGGAATGGACATATTCAGGCTTCAAAAGCACTGCTGCAGCAATTCAATAGGCAAGGTGTGGAGAACGTGAAAATAGTTAACCTAATGAAAGAGGGTCATCCTTGGATTCATTCAATTACATCTACATTGGTTAGTAAGAGTACAAAAGTTTCGCGGCTAGGAATTGATTATTATGGCTGGAGTTATTATTTGACACGCGAAACCAAGGATACGGCTTTATTTCAGAAATCGATGACCTTTCTTGGTCAAAAGAAGTTGAGAGAGATTATCCGCCAAGAGCGCCCGGATGTAGTTGTCAACACTTTTCCATTTGGGGCTTCTCCAATCGTATGCAGTTCTATGGGGATTAAGAATTATACAGTACTTACAGATTATGCTTTGCATGCTAGTTGGCTTCACCCGAAAGTCGACCGATATTATGTGGCAACGGAAGATTTAAAGGAGCAAATCATAGGAAAAGGAATTAGCAAAGATCGTATAGAGGTTAGTGGAATTCCACTGAGACAAGAGTTTGTAAATGCAAGGAGTCGTGTTCGAAATCAGAAGAAAAAAACCATTCTTATCATGGCTACGGATAGCGGCGTTACTAGTTATATAGAGGAAATGATAAATACGCTGCTTATTTTAGACAACTGTAGAATGGTCGTTGTTTGTGGTCATAATGAGAAGTTAAAACATCGGCTGGAAATGGAGTTTGCTGCTAATAAAGGGATAACCATACTTGGGTTTGTTGATAATCTTCATGAGTGGATGTCACAAGCTAGTTGTATGGTAACGAAAGCGGGCGGATTAACCTTGACAGAGGCCATAGCTCTAGGAGTGCCTGTTTTCGTTTATAAGCCCAATGGTGGTCAAGAGAAAGAAAATGCCTTATATTTATCCCGCCGCGGAGTAGCAATAATTTCAAATAAAATGGAAGAATTTTTGGCAAGCATTCAGAATACCATTCATCATCCCAAAAAATACGAAGAAATAAGGGAACGCATGGAGGAATTACACCGAAGTCATGCCGCAGCTCATATTGTAGACGATATGATGCATAAATGGAGTGATCAATTCATGTTAGCGTCAATATAAATAGGGAGGAATGATCCAGATGAAAGAGAGTATTGATGATTTTTTAGAAGCCATACATGAGTTAGAAGAAAAAGTAGTTCGTCTAATCCATCAATCTAACTT
>NZ_JBFTQB010000690.1:0-4839 GCF_056398785.1 Paenibacillus sp. 01T422
ATCTAAAGGAGATGGAAGATGAAAAGAAACAAAGGATTAAGGAGATTCTCGATTTCGGCATTGTTAACAACTAGTCTACTAAGCGGATTCCTATCGTGTTATCCAGATCAACTGCAAACCGCCCATGCGACGGTAACAGACGAATGGACAGAGCTACAGAGTACTTTGTCCGGGATTAAAGGTCAATACACAACGCCACCTACACTCTCTGAGGTAGTAACGAACAACTATACAGCAGGACTTCTACTAGGCAATGGAGATATCGGTGTAGTATCGGATGCACGTAATGAGAAGCAAACGTTCTACTTTTCTAAGTCCGACTTCTGGGATTCAAAGTTTCAGAAGCTAACGATTGGCGGTATAACTATTTCTACACCTAAAGTATTTGTTTTACCTTATTCTACTTCTTCCAGCGATACAAGTACGATTAGTAGTACTTCGAATGCTTTTGACGGCAATATTGAAACAAAATGGGAGTCCTTGGGTCAGAATGTATCGTCAGGGGACAAATGGCTCACGGTTGACTTGCAACAACCAAAGCTCATCGACCGTTGGGTAGTGAAAAATAATGGATATCCAAACCGAGCATCTAACTATCAACAATATAATTCGAGAGACTACAAGCTTCAAAAAAGTGACGATAAAACAACATGGACGGATGTGGATACGGTTGTCGGCAATACTGCTGAATCAACCAACAGATCGGTTCCAGCTTTTACAGCGAGATATGTACGTTTATATATCACAAAACTTAATCAGCCAACATCGGATAAAGCATCAAACGGTAGTGAAGTCGCAATGATTCGAGAATTCGAATTATATAGCAATAATGTTCCAATTATCACCTCAGTAACTGAAAATATGAATACTCAGATTCAAAACATTTAAAACGCTGAAGTAAATTCCACTCTTACGATGGCAGGAACTAATGTCAATATGCGTACATGGACAGCAGATTCTGACAATGTGTTGGTAACGGAGCTCTGGACAGCTGCAAATGAACAAGCATTGCCAATCGAAACGAAGTTATGGATTTATAATAATCCGGATCGGAATTTTCCAACGCAAAATGGGTTGTCAAGTGAAATGATGTGGGCGACGCGCTCAACGAAAGCAAATCCGGCAACATCGGAATGGATATCTCAAGCCGCAGTTGCTACCCGTGTAATTGGTGCGATTGGGGTCGCATCAGTTATCGATAATAACAATACCAAAATAGCATTTACACTTAATCCAGGTGTACATGTTAAGATTGTTACCAAAATTGCAGGTGAAGGTAATCTTGGCGGGAAAATGACGCCCTTAATCGACTGGAAAAATAACGTACTAACTACGGTATCGGGGTTAAGTGCTAGTCAAACGGATACGTTGTATGCCAACCATCTGCTGTGGTGGAAAAACTTTTGGTTGAAATCGTATGTGAAATTAAATGACATAGATTTGGAAAAATATTATTACGGTGCATTGTATGTGCTTGGTGCATCGAGCAGAAGTAATGGCTAGTTGCCGTAGCGGTGACAAAGGACTATACAAAACTGCCAACTGATCAAAGATTTATTGCAACATTTGGGCTAATTCCGATGATCTGGCATTATCAATACACGGGAGATATAGACTACTTCCGAAATACAACCTATCCGATCCTTAAGGAGATTGGAACTTTTTATATCGATTATATGGAGAAAGATGCGAATAATAAATACATCATTAATCATAGCGGTGCCAATGAAAATGGAGATGATCTGAATTCAAGTATCGATTTAGGGTTTGCGAAGTTGACATTCCAAACACTGCTCAAAGGCAGTGTGGATCTTGGAGTTGACACGGCGATGCGACCAATCTGGCAGGATTATGTGGAGAACATTCGTAGTTTCCCAACCGGAGTATTCAACGGGAAAACGTTGTTTACTCTCGCGGATGTCGTAAACAATCCGCCCAAGGGAAATGCTCTGATCAATATAGGAGATCAGCCCGTTAACCTTGAAGGGATTGTTCACCCGGCAGAACATTTGGCAATCGGCTCTGACAATGTTCAATTGCAAATGGCACGAGATACATTAGCTTATATGGATCCATTCACTCCAGGTCGACGAGGCTCAACCATTAACGGATATCCAAAAACATTTACAATTGCTGCTCGCGTAGGTTGGGACCCGGTAGATCTCATTGCGAAATTCAAGGGCGCAACGAAAAATATCTGGAGAAACAATTTAACAGCTGCACAAAGTGGAGGAGGTATTGAAACATCGGGCTCTATAGAAACGATAAATTCGATGTTGTTGCAAGAAAATGCCGGTGTATTGCGCATATTTGCAAACTGGCCTACAGCAAAGAACGCGAAGTTTGTACGTTTGCGAGCAAAAGGCGCATTTATTGTCAATAGTGAATTGGCAAATGGTCAGGTTAGTTATGTTGATGTTACAAGCGATAAAGGAAATCCATTAACAGTATTTAATCCTTGGAAAAACGTAGCGAACAGTGTTGTAAAGGTATACCAAACTACTAACGGCCAGCTTAATCCAGTCCCTTTCACAATGAATGGTGATTTGATCAAAATTAGTACAATAGCGGGTGCGTCGTACCATATCACGATTACGAACTAGACTGAAAAAACATAAGGATACTAACAAAGGGAGAGGCGATAAAATCGTCTCTCCTTAATATATCTAAAGTTTGAGATTCTGGCGTAAAAGCTTTAAAGAACTCTGAAGGTGGCGAAGCTAGTTTGCGCTGAATCAACTTTATTTAGCCAAAAAAAAGCCCTACAGCGTCCACCTAAATACGAATAGGCGGCCACCATGGGCTTTGCGATTAAATCCTGTGCACGGTTTAGTCTAAAACAGCCGTAATATGCTTGGTTGTAACAGACCAGTGTGATGTATTCCAGACGGATTCTTTATTTTTAAAATAAAGAATTTGCGGCGATGCGTGCTTGATGCCCAGGTCCTCCGCAATTTGGTTAGAAACCGGGCGAGACTCGATGACCTTAACTAGGTAATAATCGACATCCCCATTCGGCTCTCCTGACAAATATTGTTCATATTCATCAAGCGCGCTTGCGCTTACTGGACAAGTTGTGCTGTGTTTCAGAACGACCGCCGGTTTATCGGAGGAACGATCCCATACTTCCTGCCACTGATCAACTGTTGTGAGCTCTTTCCATGCTGACATTTCAATCTCTCCCTTCCCATTACATTAAAATTATTATAAATTAACCAAGCTGCTTATGCAACTCGCCCAAGCCTCGCAAGATTCGCAAACGCTGTATGCTTATTGCTATAATTAAGAGATAAAATGAGCTTTGGAACCAGGAGGAACAATATGCAATCACACCCCCCAGTGACACGACGTACATTTATCAAAAAAGGCGTTCTGCTTGCAGGTTCACTGCTGGCTTCCGGAGGTCTTGTGGGCAGTTATTCCAGCTTCATAGAAACAAAATGGTTTGATATGACTAGAATCACCTTGTCTTTTGAACGACTTCCCAACTCGTTTCATGGCCTTAAACTTTTACAATTTAGCGATTTACATATTGGTCATCATTTTAATTTAAAGGATTTAGAACGTGTCGTTACACTTATCAATAATGAAAAAGCAGATCTTTTAACTTTCACGGGGGATCTATTCGATGCCCGGATTACGGAAGACGAAACGTTAACGAGCAAACTGCTCGCAAGCTTAGAAGCGCCACTCGGCAAGTGGGCCGTACTTGGCAATCATGATAAATGGATCGATAAGAATTATACTCTGCCTATCCTGCAAGATGGCGGGTTTCAAACGCTGATTAACGCCTGCAAGAAGATTACCTACAAAAGTCAGTCCATTCAAATTGCAGGCGTTGAAGATAAACTTACAGGCTCCCCCGATATCGTCAAAACCCTTCAAGGCACCAATGCGCAAATGTTCACGCTCCTGCTCTCGCATTGTCCCGATTTCGCTGATCAAGTAGTCGGACAACCCATTGATTTGCAGCTATCCGGCCACTCACATGGTGGGCAAATTCGACTGCCTATTCTAGGAGCTCTCTTTACGCCTCTTCAAGGCAAAAAATACGTGATGGGGCTTTACGAAGTGCCTGACTCCAAGCTACTTGTCTATACCAATCGAGGAGTCGGCACGACATTCCTCCCTTTCCGTTTCCTATGCAGACCTGAAATTACTGTTATCACACTGGAAAAACGAAAACCCTGAGCGCCCACAGAGCGTCTCAGGGTTTATCTATTATTGTCTGACGTGCAAGAACTGACGGAACAAGAAGACAGCTTTCAGCTTCAAAAGATCGTTAACTTTCTTGAAATCCACCTGTAAAAGATCACTAATCTTCTCTAAACGGTAGGTTACCGTATTTCTATGAATGAATAATTGCTTGGCTGCTTCGCTCACTTGACCGTCATTGCGAATAAAGACTTCTAAAGTTCGAATCATTTCTTGCGAATATTCGGCATCCTTTTCCAAGAGCGGGCGCAATACTTTGGCACAGTAGTCTTCCATCATATTAACCGACACATGTTGGAACAGATGGGCGAACTCTATCGTTTCGTAGTGAACCACACGATCCGACAACTCAAGTTTACTGGCCATTCGCTGCGTTTCCATACATTCCATGTAAGCTTCTCTTAGCGCTGTCGGCTTGGATTTCATGGCACTTGTATAGAACACCATCTCGCCAGCTTCCTCCCGACAGCCTGAGTCCCCTGCATATTTAATCAGAAGCTGTGCCAGCTCATCCTCAGGAAAACCCTCCGCCTGATTCGCAGAATATATGGAGAACATGATATCTTTGAGTATAAAATGGTTTGCGCGCAAGAGGTTAGATTTGGGATGCAGCTCCATGTATTC
>NZ_JBFTQB010000691.1:0-3550 GCF_056398785.1 Paenibacillus sp. 01T422
GGCTTATGGCGTGAGCGCTATGGACAATTACCTCAGGAATCGGATGTTGACTCACTTTATGCAGATTTTGAACCGATGATGCTCGCTGTCGTGCATGAATACGCCGAACCGATCCCTGGAGCTCTCGCCCTCGTAGAACGTTTGCGTCAGAGAGGCATTCGGATCGGTTCCACAACGGGCTACACCGCTGAGATGATGGCGATTGTCACCGCTCAAGCGAAGAAACGCGGTTATGCACCGGACCACTTGGTTACGCCAAATGATGTGCCCGCAGGACGTCCATATCCTTGGATGATCTACGAGAACGCGGCTGCTCTGAATGTCTATCCCATGTACAACGTAATGAAGGTGGGAGATACGGTAAGTGATATAAGGGAAGGCGTCAACGCCGGCACTTGGACAATTGGTGTGGTACTAGGAAGCAGTGAACTAGGTATGAGCGAAGCGGAAGTGGAAGCTTGTGATCCTGAAGTTCTACAGGCGCGTATGGAAGCTGTCACAGCCAAGTTTCATGAAGAAGGCGCTCATTATGTCATCCAAACAATTGGTGAGCTAGATCAGCTTATTCCGGTTATCAATCAAAAACTTCAAAGAGGTGAACGTCCATGACTACAACAATGAATCAATTACCGGATAATCCTTATTTATTACTTACTCCAGGTCCATTATCGACTAGTAAAAAAGTAAAGGCAGCTATGCTGCGTGATTGGTGCACATGGGACCAAGATTATAATCAACTCGTGCAATCCATTCGCAGCCGATTAGTAACGATGGCTTCCAGCAAGCCGGATGACTACACAACAGTGCTCATGCAGGGAAGCGGAACTTTCAGTGTTGAATCGGTTATTGGATCTGTTATTCCCAAAGATGGCAAGCTGCTTGTTCTAGCCAACGGAGCTTATGGCAAAAGAATTGCCCAAATAGCGGATGTCCTTGGTATTTACTCGATCGTCCTGGATGCGGGGGAAACGAAGCCGGTTAATGTTAAGCAGTTAGAGGAAGTGCTGAAAGTTGACTCGTCGATCACGCATGTGGCGGTCGTTCATGTTGAAACAACGACAGGAATGATGAATCCGATCGCTGATGTTGCTCGCATTGCCAAGCAATATGGTAAAACACTGATTCTTGACGCGATGAGCTCTTTTGGCGGTATTCCGATTGATATAGCGGAGTTGGATATCGATTATTTAATTAGCAGCGCCAATAAATGTATTCAAGGCGTGCCAGGTTTTGGATTTATCATTGCGCGTAAAGAATCTTTGGTCAAATGCAAAGGAATAGGGCGTTCCTTATCGTTAGATCTCTACGATCAGTGGGAGACTATGGAGCAAGGAAACGGCAAATGGCGTTATACTTCACCAACGCATACAGTTCGGGCCTTTGATCAAGCGCTCCAAGAGTTAGAGGAAGAGGGCGGCGTTGCCCGCAGATTTGAAAGGTTCACTCGTAATCAACAAACGTTGGTTGCTGGCATGCAGCAGATGGGGCTACAACCTCTGCTTCCAACTGAGCTGCAGTCGCCGATCATTACTTCCTTCTTGTACCCGGATTCGTCTGTGTTTTCCTTTGATGAGTTCTATGCACGCATTAAACAAGAGGGTTTTGTTATCTATCCGGGCAAAATAACAGCCGCGGCTACGTTCCGAATCGGCAACATAGGCGATATTCATTTACCAGACATTGAACGTCTACTACAAGGGATTGAAAGACAGTTATTTTGGAAAACAACTTAAAAACAACGAATAAAAATAAAATACAAATATTTTACGTGCATTTAATACTGGTTTTACATTTCTAATTTATACTAATATTTATCAGGTGAGAGAAATACAAACCGATAATTCGAATGAAGGTGGGAGTAAGAAGATGAAGAAATCATTAGGAAGTGCAGTAGCGTTGTTGACAGTTGCTTTTATGTTAGGGGCTTGCGGCGGGAAAGCGGTAGGTACAGATGGTGCGAAGACAAGTGCAGCTCCATCAGCAGCCGCAGAGGTTACAGTAGATACCAAAAGCAAGGATCTAACCGTTTACACGGCCTTGGAAGATGATCAAATCAAAACTTACCTCACGACCTTCAAAGCGAAATATCCGGATGTAAAAGTAAACATTGTTCGTGATTCCACGGGAATTGTTACAGCTAAATTGCTTGCTGAGAAAGACAATACACAAGCAGACGTTGTATGGGGCTTAGCGGCAACAAGCTTGCTTGTTCTTGATCAGAACACCATGTTAGAGCCTTACGCACCGAAAGGCGTAGAACGTATTCTTCCTGATTTTAAAGATAAAAATGCTGTAACGCATTGGGTAGGTATCGATGCTTGGGAAACAGCGTTCATCGTTAACAAAGTAGAGATGGAGAAGCGCAAACTGGCAATTCCACAGTCTTACGAGGATCTGGTGAAGCCTGAATACAAAGGGCTTATCACGATGCCGAATCCTTCATCTTCAGGAACAGGTTTCCTGACGGTTTCCGGATTGGTTCAATTGAAAGGCAATGACGCTGCATGGGATTATATGAACAAATTGCATGACAACATTGCGATGTATGTTCACTCTGGTTCCAAACCTGCTAAATTAGCTGGTACTGGCGAATACCCAATTGGTATTTCCTTTGGTTACCGCGGTATTCAAGAGAAAAAAGCTGGCTCTCCAGTTGAAGTTGTATTCCCTAAAGAAGGTTCCGGCTGGGACGTAGAAGCTAATGCTCTGATGAAGAAAAAAGTCGTGAAACAAGTGGCGAAAGACTTCCTGGATTGGGCTATTACGGATGATGTTATGAAAGAATACAACAAAAACTACGCAATTCTAGCGATTAAAACAGATTCTTCCAAAATCCCTGATGGTTACAGCGTAGATCCAGTTAAACAACTTATCAAAAATGATTTGAACGATGCTGCGAAAAAACGTGACAGTGTTCTTGCTGAGTGGGACAAGCGTTTCAACGCGAAAAGCGAACCAAAAAAATAAACAACAATCCAGAAAAAGGCTGACTGCGAACCATGCTTGCAGCAGTCTTTTTTCTATCACCTTTTTACAAAGCGATAACATATCACACTTATACTAGAGCTAATAAGACTAAGGGGGCTGCTTGATCATGACACAAGCTTACTTGTCCATTCAAGGGGTAAATAAAACATTTGGATCTTTCAGCGCTTTGAATAATATTCATATTGATATTCAGAAAAATGAGTTCATTTGTTTATTAGGCCCAAGCGGTTGCGGTAAAACGACATTGCTTCGCATTATAGCGGGATTAGAAAAACCGACACAAGGCCGGATCACGGTTGGCGGGAAAGATATTACCCTACTTCCGCCAGCGAAAAGAAATTTCGGCATGGTGTTTCAGTCTTATGCGCTTTTTCCCAATCTCACTGCTTATCAGAATGTAGCCTATGGCTTGCAGGGGAAGAAATTTAAGAAAAAAGAGATTGACGAGAAGGTCAAGGAAGTCTTGAACTTAGTGGATCTGCTGCATCTCCATGATCGCTTCCCAGCGCAAATGTCCGGAGGGCAACAGCAGCGTGTGGCCTTAGCACGCGCTATTGTACTA
>NZ_JBFTQB010000692.1:0-5539 GCF_056398785.1 Paenibacillus sp. 01T422
CTTCATGACAAGGCAGTTGAAATTGCTAAGGCCGTTGGTCCGGTAGAAGTCCAACGTGATAAAAAGAAAAGCAGCTTCCTCATAGCTTCCGAACGAATCCAAAAGGAAGCGGAAAAAGGAAGACTCGGTTTCAAACGTAAATATGTAAGGTGCTAAACTTTTGTTGTCGATATTTGCAAATTTGTGTTAGGATGGACATCAGATTCTCTATAAGTGAGTCGATATGGAATGAAGAATAGGAGATCATCTTTATTATGACCAGCAAGAACAATCAGCATGTGTTTAGATTAGCACTGCTGCTCGGTTTATTTTCAACACTCGGGCCTTTTACTATTGATATGTACTTACCCGCGTTCCCGGAGATTGTGAAGCAATTCGGGACAACGGCTTCACTTGTCCAGCTTAGTCTGACTGCTTGTTTACTCGGTCTGGGCATCGGCCAACTCGTTATGGGTTCACTGAGTGACGTCTATGGTAGACGCAACCCGTTGCTTATCTCTATGGTCGTATATGTTATCGCTTCGTTAGCTTGTGCGTTCTCACCCAACATTGGAGTGTTGATCGCATTCAGGTTCGTGCAGGGTTTTGCAGCTTCGGCGGGTATTGTCATTTCCCGGGCAATTGCCCGCGATCTGTACAGTGGTCACGAGCTTACGAAGTTTTTCTCCTTGCTGCTACTTGTCGGTAATTTGGGGCCGCTCGTGGCACCGGTTACGGGTAGCGGGATTCTATCTTTCACGACTTGGGTTGGTGTATTCATCGCATTGGCGTTGCTAGGATTGTACCTGTTGATGATGACAAAATGGAAACTTCAAGAGAGCTTGCCATCCGATCGTCGCAGACCTAGCAATTTCATGGAACAGTTGAGGAACTACGGATCGCTTCTGCGAGATCGCCAGTTTGTCGGCTATATGCTGGCACAGGGTATTATGATTGCGGGTGTGTTCGCTTATGTGTCGGGAACACCTTTTATCTATCAAAATATTTACGGTGCTTCACCTACCGTATTCGCCCTTTTGTTCGGATCGAACGGCATTAGCTTAATCATCGGCTCCCAAGTGGTGGGGCGGATGTCGCACCGCGTATCCGAACACGCCTTTCTGCTATTCGGACTATGGCTTGCCATTATAGCAAGCGTAACAGTCTTAGTGGTGGCCATCGTTCATGGACCACTGTTCGCATTAGTAATTCCGCTGTTTTTCTTCGTAGCGGCAATCGGCATTACGTCAACAGCTGCATTCCCTCTTGCCATGGAGACCCAAGGACATATGGCGGGAAGTGCTGCTGCACTGCTTGGTGTCATTCCCTTTTTGCTCGGAGCTGTTGTCTCACCGCTGGTCGGTATCGCGGGTGAACATACTGCTGTACCGCTAGGCGTCATTATTTTAATGACGAGCGCCGCAGCGATGTTCGCTTACTTCATTCTGGTAAGAAGAAGCTCGCGTGGAGTAGCTTAAATTGTATGAAGCCAAAAAGCCTCTAGAAGCACTTAACAAGTGCGTTCTAGAGGCTTTTTGATTATTTCTCCCAGAGCTCGATCAGTCGACCTTCGGGGTCTTTAATCCAAACAAACTTTCCATAGTCGCCGACCTCTTTATTTTTTGCAAGAGGTACACCAATTTGTTCAAGATGTTTAATCGTGTCGTCCAGATCATGGACTTCGAAATTTAACATCACTTGTTGTTCTGTTGGGAAATAACTATCATCCTCGGTAAAGAAAGAAAAGATAGTCTCATTCCCGGGATCGGATTTTATCATAGTCCCATTCCAATCTCCTATTTCAATCTTCAACACGTCACTGTACCATTTTTTTGTAGCCTCAAGATTTTTAGTTCTCCAAAATATGCCTCCGAAACCTTTGATCATCGTATCTAACTCCTCTCTGTCATCAAATCTGCAACTATCCGATTAGCTTAGATATTCGAGATTTACATGTAAGTTCCTTTATTAACTAGGATGGAAACAGAGGTTCATAGTCTTCTCCCGAATTCATCATGATATGCCAGTTGAGAAGCGGGGCATAGTCCGAGCATTGTCTAGCGTTCAGCATACTTTCAGTTAACTTTCATATGCCTATCAGCCCAGCTTAAGTAACATTTCAGGTTAGGGCCCTATACTTCAACTATAAGCAGTAAACAAATAAATGGCACTCGAAAGGTGGTAATCGCATGAATGAAGATCTGAAAGATAAGAAAGAAATGATCAACGTAAACGATATAAAGGTTAAATACAAAGCGAGAAACACCAAATTTAAATCTATGTTTGCAGCTTTTATGGCTGGCGCGGTCGTTATTGGTGGTTTAATGTTCACCTCGGATAAGCTGAATTTATTCGGGTATGATGCTGGGTCCGTTCAATCAAACGTCGCTGCAGCTGCTAACTCGGCGGCAGCTAATGTCCAGACGGCGTCATTATCACCTACAGGGGCGAATAGCGTATCATCCATTGTAAAAGTCGCGAGTCCAGCCATTGTCAAAATTGAGACGAAAGTAAAACAGACGAATACTGGACAAAATAGAAGAAATGCATTTCAACAAGGCACCCAAAGCGGGGATACTATTGAAAATGGGATTGGATCGGGCTTTATTTTCGACTCCAATGGTTATATTTTAACGAATCAACATGTGATTGATGGCGCGGACGAAATTAGCGTCTACGTACAAGGTTATGATACACCTTTTACGGCCAAACTTCTTGGAAGCAGTTATGATCTAGACTTGGCTGTTCTTCAAATTCAAGGAGATCAAGCTTTTCCTGCTTTGAAAATTGGTGACTCCGACAACACGCAAGTAGGGGATTGGCTAGTTGCAATCGGGAACCCGTATGACTTCGATTATTCCGTAACTACTGGCGTTTTAAGCGCCAAAGAGCGTACGATCAGCATCGATGATACCGAGGGTACACGAAACTACAAGCATTTACTTCAAACGGATACTGCGATCAATCCAGGGAACTCCGGCGGCCCGCTTTTGAATTTGAATGGTGAAGTTATCGGTATCAATACAGCTGTTAACTCTGAAGCGCAAGGGATTGGTTTTGCCATTCCCGCAAGCACATTCAGTTCTGTTGTAGATAAGCTGAAAAATAACGAAACGATTCCCAAAGAGCCAGCACCCTACATCGGTGTAGCGCTGCAAAATATTACGGAGGATATGCTATCGGATTTAAAAATCAACAGCACAAAAGGTGCCGTAGTTGCTGAAGTGGAGCATGGGACACCAGCTTTTGAGGCGGGTATTCGTCAATACGACGTTATTTTAAGTGTAAACGGTACAGCCTCTTCAAGCACGGAGGACATTACAAAAGCTGTGCAAGCCGCGTCTGTGGGTGATGAGCTGAAAGTAACGATCTCACGTGATGGCCAAACGAAGGATGTTACGGTTAAAGTTGGCGATAAAAACACAGCAGCTAGCTATCAAAGTTAATTGTTTGAAAAAGAGACCCCCAGCCGTTGCTGAGGGTCTCTTTTCGTTTACCAGGGAATCGAAAATCGGTGACGCGAGCTTTTCCAATTCAATGTACCTGTGCATACGACATAATTCCACAGCGTAGCTTGCGCGCGACCGAGCCCGAGCAGAATCGCATGAAGCGGGGCATCGAAATAATGCAGGAAAAACATTGGCGCCAGTATTTTGAGAAGCAATCCTGCTTCTGGTGCATTATAGACGAGTGTCGTTAATGGAGTTGCCCACTCGTACAAGATAACAGTTGCTGGGGCGCCAATTAGAAGCCCCAAGTTCAGAGCTTGATTCATTCGTTCATGAATGAGCAGACTGTTCTTGTTCGCGGCGGCCTCGCCGATCGCAGGAATGAGTGCGGTGGACAGGGACTGCGTGATAAAGCTTGGCATGAACAGCAGCGGAAACGCATAACCGGCAAGCATGCCGAATTGTTTTGTGGCAAGCGCCGTGCCGACGCCGGCGAGTGCCAGGCTTGTTGTGATAAGAAGCGGCTGGAAGGTGCTGTATAACGAATGAATAATGCCGTGACCAGTGGTCGGAAGACCAATCTGCAGCAGCTCGCCAAGCGTGCTTCTACCTTGTTTCAGGTGGCTGACCCAAGTCTCACCCGGCATCTTCGATTCGCCGAATAGCTTGTAGCTTGTCACCAGGAAGAGAAGGCTGATCGCTTCGCTAATGACTGAAGCAGCCATTGCTCCAGCAGCCGCATAAGCGACGCCATATGGCAGCAATAGATGTACCAGCGCAAGAACGCAGGCGATTTGAACCGTATGCTCAAGCACATCGGAAGCGGCGATAGTCTTCATCTGCTGGACGCCGCGGAAATACCCTTTTAAAACGGCGGAGACAGCAACAATCGGCGCGATCGGCGTTATGGCGAGCATCGCGAAATAAGCGCGTTGGTCGCTTAGCAGAATGGATGCGAGCCACTCAGAACCAAGCAGCGTTATGGTTGTGAGCGCTATGCTCAAGAACCCCGTGACAGCGAGTGATACATGAAGAATGCGCCTTACCTTCATCCGTTCACCACGTGCGTGGGCCTCTGCGACTAACTTTGAAATGGCTACCGGCAATCCAAGCTCCGTAATCGTAATGACGAGCGGGACTAGTGGATGTGCCATCATCAAGATGCCAATTCCCTCGGCGCCCAGAACGCGAGCGATATACATACCACTGATAAAACCGAGGATACGGTTGATGAAAGCAGCGACAGACAAAACCAGCGTACCTCTCATGAACGATTGCCCATGTTGTGACATGACTTGTGTCCTCCTGTTTATCGAATATTTAAATGTATTCAAAAATTGGAAAAGCATGCGAACAAGCCGGTTTTGATGTTATTTTTGGGATGGATTTGCTATATGTAATGAAAGTTGACCCGGAATGAAGTGCATTAGTCATGGGGGTAGATACCGTGGAATACGCTTAGTAAAGATGATATTACAATCGGGAGGCTGAGCGTATGGCTGTATCCTATATGGATTTTACTTCTCCAAACGTACAATATTTCTACGATCTGAAGAATAATCGTACATTCACTAAGGATGCGAACAATTTCATAAATGCTCTAGGTATTCAGCAGTTGAATACGCTGGGCAACGTCTCACTGCTCGACATCTATTTATCCAAAGGAAATGTGGTCGAACCGCATGTTCATCAGAACGCATCTGAGCTGGTCTATTGCATTCGAGGCGCAGCGGTCGTGTCAATTCTGAATCCGTTCACCAAAATGGTGCTTAACTTCAATATTACGCCCGGCCAGGTCGCTAATATTCCACAGGGGTGGTTTCACTGGGAAATGGCTACCGAAGACGATACGCATCTGCTCGCAATCTTCGATGCGCCAGTACCGGAATTCATCGCGGTATCCGACTTCCTCAGGCTGGTGCCGAGAAATATGCTCGCTCATACGTACTGCTTAGATCAAGCGCAGATAACGCAGGCGCTAACGCCGATCAATAGCACAGTTACGATCGGACCACCGGTCGATTGCTCTCATCACCATCAGGCGCGGCCTGAGAGTTACCCGCAGCAAGCGGGGCAACAACCGCATGTCTCCTATACGGGATATGTGTCGC
>NZ_JBFTQB010000693.1:0-3531 GCF_056398785.1 Paenibacillus sp. 01T422
GTTTCTGCTGTAGGCAGTCAAATTAACGTATATGTCAATGATGTGCTAGTTTTGCAGCAAACAGACAGTACGTACACGCAAGGTAGTGTTGGCGTTAGGATGTACAATTCAATGCCTTCGTACGACAATATTGTAGTAAAATCCGTGGGAGGCGATACGTTGTTATCCGATAACTTCGATACGCCGGCAGAGCAAACGATTGAACATTGGAATCTGGTRGATGGAAGCTGGAAAATGCAATCCGGAGCCATAACGGTTAACAAAGGTGACGGTTACAAAATACTTGCGCAAGAAGCAGAGTTCCAGGATATGACGCTGGAAAGCGATATTAAACTGCCGAGCGACACAGGTACAGGAGATGCAGGGCTGCTCTTTAAGACTCAAAGCGCAACACCTGGGGCAGATAATGTGAAGGGCTACTACGCCGGTTTAAGTGGTGATGGCAAGATCACGCTTGGACGAATGAACAATAACTGGACTCCTCTGAAGCAAGTAAAAGTGTTCGACACGATTGATCCGAATCGTTACTATCACATGAAGGTCATTACTTATCAGAATGACATTAAAGTGTATGTCAACGATTCACAGAAGCCAGTCCTCGTCTATACAGACGACAGTCCACAGAAATATACGAAGGGCGGAATCGGTTTAAGAAGTTACCGTGCACAGCCGAGCTTCGATAATGTAATCGCAAGCGAATATGTGGTGCCGGACAAAGAGTTCACCTCACCTGTAGCGAACAAAGATCCGCTGGTGCAAACGCCATTTATCCCACTGCCGCTTGGTTCGGTTGAGGCCAAAGGCTGGTTGCTGAAACAGCTTGAACTTCAGCGCGACGGGGCTACTGGATATGCGGAGGATTTGTACGGAGAACTCAGTACGAACGCTGCTTGGCTTGGCGGCACAGCGCCAGACTCGGACTGGGAACGTCCCGTCTATTATTTGAAGGGGTTAGTCCCTCTAGCCTACACCTTGAAAGATCAGAATTTGATTGCAAAATCTCAGAAATGGATTGAAGCCATCTTGGCGAGCCAGCAAGCAGACGGTTCTTTTGGTCCCAAAAGCAGCGATGACTGGTGGCCTCGCATGGTCGCGCTTTATGTCATGAAGGACTATTATGAAGCAACGAATGATGCTCGTGTGCTTACGTTCATGACTAACTATTTCCATTATCAAGCCGCTCAATTACCAGCACGACCACTCAGAGACTGGGGCAAGGTGCGTGTTGGCGACAACATTGATACCGTACTTTGGCTGTACAACCGGACAGATGATGCGTTCTTATTGCAATTGGCTGATACACTTGCCGAACAGGGGTATCCCATTACGGATACATTTGCAAATGACGGTTTCCAGAATTTCGGCAATGACTTCCAGCCGACTCATTCTGTTAACGTGAATGAAGCGATTAAAATGCCAGCCATTTATTATCAAAGGTCACACGACAATGTCGATCGTGATGCGTTCCAAGCTGGCGTTACCAATTTGAACAAGCACACGCAAATTACGGGAATGCCATCCGGTACTGAGATGTTGGCTGGTATCGCATCGACGCAGGGAGTAGAGCTCTGCGCAATTACCGAGCGGATGCAAAGTAATGAAGAGGCAGCGATGATTCTCGGGGATCCTCACATTGGTGATGCGCTTGAGAAAATTGCCTTCAATTCATTGCCAGGCGCGATGGATAAGAATTTGAAGCTTCATCAGTATTATTCATTGCCTAATCAGGTTGAGAGCAATGTTGCGGATCATGGCTTCAAACAAAACTATGATAACGGGATGATGCCTTCCCCAACTTCCGGTTTCCCTTGCTGTCGTTTTAATATGCATATGGGTTGGCCGTATTTTGTGAAAAATATGTGGGCAGCTACAAATGATGGCGGACTTGGCGTCATTGCTTACGGGCCTAGCCGCGTTTCGACCAAAATTAAGAACGCCAATGTAACGGTAGAAGAAACAACGAACTATCCGTTTGAGGATCAAATCGGGTTCGAAGTGAACACGTCAGAATCGGTGAGTTTTCCACTCAAATTAAGAATCCCGGCATGGGCGGATCAACCGACGGTTACGGTGAATGGCCAAGTTCAGCCAGCAGTGAAAGCTGGAGAATACCTGACGATCGACCGAACATGGGCGACAGGTGATCATGTCGTTCTGACGGTGCCAATGAAGTTGAAAACATCGACATGGGTGAACAACTCTGTCGGGATCGAACGTGGTCCACTCGTGTTCTCTCTTCAAGTGGAAGAAGATTGGCAAGTACAATCGAATCCAATTGCGGCAGCGCCAGGATTTAACGCCGCAGCGCTTGGGTTCAGCCAGTTCCGCGTGCTTTCCAAAACACCATGGAATTACGGGTTATTGATCGACCGGGAACATCCGGAACAATCCATTGAGGTTGTGCAGGGGCCTATGCCTGAGAACCCATTCATCCAGGCGACAAGTCCAGTCAAGCTGATTGCAAAAGCGAAGAAAATTCCTACATGGGGCAAGTCAGCCAACAATGTAGAAGCTTCCGAGCCGCCAATCGGGCCGCTGCTTTCAACAGAGCCGACGGAGAACATTACGCTGGTTCCATTCGGAGCGGAGAACTTGCGTGTCAGTTATTTCCCTCAAGTGACTGATAATCCAGATGCCGTCCAATCCATCAAATATGAGGCGGAACAAGCCGAGTTGTTCAAAGCGAAGGTGAATACAAACAACAATTATGCCTCTGGAAAAAGTTATGTAGGTGAAATTGACTACGCGGATAGTTATGTGAAATTTGGTGATATTCAGGCTGCTGCAGCCGGTACCTATAATGTTGATGTGTGGTTTGCCAATGGCAGTGATTTTACGGCTGCAACAGGTAAAATGCTAGTAAATGGCAAGGAGCAATCGTTCAAGCTCCAAGGCACTCAAAATTGGGGCCGATTCATGGCGATTCCCGTGCAAGTCGAACTGAACGAAGGCTCAAACACAATCACGTTCATGAAAGGTACCGGTTTCTACGAGTTGGACTATATGGTCGTCAGACCGCTGCAAGCCGCTGTAACAGAACCATCGACTCCTGCTTCTGCGACTTTGACGGGTCCTGCCGAAGTGCATGCGAGTGAGCCGTTTGATGTTGAACTAGGATTCACAAGTGTTACTGAGCGTGTGTACGCCGAGGATTTGAACTTAAGCTACGACCCTAATCTAGTGGAATATGTAGGTGTGGATGAGCTGAAGGAAGGATTTAAGGTTGTAGATCAATTGCAAACTGCTGGTCATATTCGCATCATTATGGTCAACTTGGGAGCAGGCAATATCAATGATCACTTGCTGAAGCTGAAGTGGAAAGCGAAATCAATTGCACAACCGAGCAGCACCACTATCACGTTGACGAAAGTGGTTATAGCTGATGCGGCAGGGGTAGAAACACAACTTGGTAGTGTTACTCACAACTTGCAAATCGCTACCGTCGTTGATAAAGCGGCCTTGAACAATTTGATTGCTCAGGCACAAGATAAGCATCAAACCGCAACGGAAGGCACAAGCCCAGGCCAGTAT
>NZ_JBFTQB010000694.1:0-3528 GCF_056398785.1 Paenibacillus sp. 01T422
GGTCAAAGATCCCTTGCGTAGATTCCGCCATTTCCAAGGCAAATTTCAAGGGTTCAAATAACCAAGAACTGATTTGAACATGGGTACGAACTTGTTTGCAGGCTTTCATTAATTCACTATCAGGAGTGAATCGACTGCACGATTGTTCTACTTTCCGAAATGCTTCAAATGCATGCTCGATCACAGATTCGACCTCAGTCACTGGAAGGGAGCTAACGACCTTTATTTCAACGACAGTATCCATAAATAACTTGGACTTTTTCACAATATGAACCATTACACATTCCGCGCTTGCGTAAGTGCATCCTGAATTGCATCTTGAAATGCTTGAGTACTGTACGTTGCGCCTGAAACATTCTGTACTTGAGCACTTTGCTTTTGTATAACCTCTTCAGGTAATCCGACAACATCTTTTTCGGAATAATGCATGGCAAAGTGACTGATTTCGACGTCGGTTATTTTATCATTTGTAAGGGTCACCTTTACTCCAATAGAACCACGTCGATTACTTCCACTTCCCTCGAAGGTGCCATTCTTATATTGACTTTTGACCTGGCTGCTGACTGCATGAGTATCGGTTTGTATTTGCTGCTGTGGTTGCGATAGAGTAGCTTGCGTCTCTGTAGTTATATATCCAGCACTATAGATAACCCCAATGGCTGTAGTACAAAGCATAACCCATTTTTTATCCATTTTGGCCATTTTCATTCCTCCAACTTACGCAAGAAGTACTTGTGGTATCCTGCTTCACCTATCATCTACTTCATTAATGATACATCAAGTAAATGAAATTAAACTGAAATCCGCTCGGACTGGAATTCAATTTCGAATGTACTTCCTTTCCCTTCTTCACTCGTAACATGAATATAAGCGCGGTGACTGCTTAAGATGTCTGCAGCAATAGAAAGACCTAATCCTGCACCACCCAATTCTCGTGAACGTGCTTTGTCCACTCTATAGAAACGCTCGAAAATGCGCGCGAGCTCTTCTTTGGGTATGCCAATACCTGTATCAGCTATTTGTAACATTGTTCTGCCGCTTTGTGTCGTGCGATATGAAATCGTCACTTGTCCTCCAGGTGGTGTATACTTAATCGCATTATCAAGTAAGATATATACTAATTGTTTTATTTGATCTATGTTCCCATGAATGAATGTGAGCTCATGTTCGAGTAGGGGTGCATCCAACTTTAAATTAATTCCTTTCACGAGTGCAAGAGGTTGTATCGCCTGATACATTTGATGAGATACYTGAACTAAATCAACCTTATCCATCTTTATTTTTATAGATTTCGAATCGCTTCGGGCTAAGGTTAGTAATGACTCTACAAGCCGGATCATCCTTTTCACTTCATCCTGTAAACTATCCAGGATATGCTGCTCAAACTCGGGCAACGTATCCTTGCACTCCTCCAGTAATTCTACCGATGAATGAATAACACTCAGCGGTGTCCTTAGCTCATGAGATGCATTCGTTGTGAACTCAACCTGGCGAGCATAGGATTTTTTAATCGGGATCATGGCTTTGCCAGCAAAGAAATAAGCCAACCAGATCGCAATCGATAATAAAACAATAGTAGAAAGCATTAGGATTAGCCTGATTGTTCGCAGGAGTGCTTCATTTGAGGATATGTCTATAGCCATCCAGTATACGCCGCCAGCGTCATTCAAAATTTGAGAGCTAACCAGGAAGGCTTGCCGTTTCCCGTTTACATCCACATTGAAGCGTTCACCGTGCTCACTTTTCAATTCGTTTTGTTGTGACCAATCTAAGAGCTGATTGGACATTTCTGAGTATCGACTAGGAGAAATCTGGGTTTTCTGATCTGGACCAACCCAAACAATTAATTCGTCTGAAAGTAGGAATATCCACTCAACATTCTTGGATTCATGGTCAATTGGACGTTTTCCCTTAGTTTGCTCCTCTATGCGATGCTCCCACTGCTGCGACATTTTAATCTTGAGATCTTCTATTTTCTGAATTTCATTATGTTGAAGAGTTTCCTGTAGAATCAGATAAAAAAAAGCAGTAATAAGAATGATAACAACGCCAAGGATACTGCCGAAGAATATCGTCAGTTGCTTTCTTGTTCGCTCGAACATCATTCTCCCCCTTCTACAACCAAGCGGTAACCAAGTCCACGTACATTTTGTATTATTTTATCTGAAAATGGATCGTCCAGCTTCTTTCGCAGTAGTTTAATGGTGGCATCGACTGTATTGAGTGTAATTTCTGCATCTATGCCCCATACGCGGTCACTCAACTGCTCTCTACTTAAAATTTGTTTTGGATGCTGTGACATAAAAGACAACAATTGAAATTCGCGGCGCGAAAGGGGAATCAAAACCCCGTTTCTACTCACTTCAAATGTACTATGGTCAATGACAAGTGTATTTCCAAATATTTTAGTATCCGTTTCCCAGTTCGTTTCTTTTCTACGATATAAAGCATGAAGGCGAGCAATCAACTCCTCAAAATCAAATGGCTTCACCAAATAATCATCTGCACCTGCATTTAATCCGTGAACGCGGTCAGTAACGGAATCTCTTGCCGTTAGCATAAGGATAGGTGTCCTATTCTTCTTCATTCGAATTTCTTTACATAGTTCAATACCGGTTTTGTGTGGAATCATCCAGTCCAATATATAAATATCGAAGGTGGCTCTTTCCATTAAATCCAATGCATCCTCCGCATCTAATGCCCATTCCACTTGGTACAGTTGCTTTTTAAGCTTATATTGAATCAACTCGCCAAGCTTCAYATCATCCTCAACCAGTAAGATATGCATAGCTTACCACCAACTTCCTCCGTTTAACTGCTATAAAAATGCATGAATCAAAAATAACACAGCAAAAGCTAGTCCACATCTTAGATGCCATTTCTTATCGAGTCTTCTGTAACGGAATAAACCCGATATCGGTACAGGTAACAGGACGATTAGTGCAAGAAGTCCGCTAATGTTGTTGAAATCCCATTTAAAACCATACATAAAAACGGCAACCGCATGGAGTGTAATAAGCGCAATAGCAAGAATGGCTATTGCAGCATGGAATTTTTTGGCGATACGAAGCAGCATAACCAACCCTTTTTTCAGATCAGCTAACTTCGTCCAAATCCGCTGTTTTATTAGAAATGCTAAAACGTAATTAGCTAACACTACGAATAAAGCTATTCGGGCATTAGAGCCATAATCCTTGTAGGTATGCTCAAAACTACGATTGTGTACTGTTGTTGATGGTAAATGAAACAGACTCCAAAGCTGCCATATGACATAGATTGTGGACACTGCCATCGCACCAAATACCCACAAGCGTTCTTTCTTAGGAATCCATGACTGTTTTACTTCTTGATTTTGCTGAGCACCCATCTTAATTCCTCCACCTTCATTATGAATAGTTGTAATATACCCTATCTTTCTGAAAATGAAATGAAAAGCAAAAATCGATGAAATCCATATGAATGTACGTAAAGAAACTGAACAGAGTATTTCCCTAATGCATATGATGCATGGTCAATGTGTTTTATAGC
>NZ_JBFTQB010000695.1:0-3525 GCF_056398785.1 Paenibacillus sp. 01T422
CTCTAGTTTGACGCTTAGCTAGACGTATTTATTTCGGCCAGCACCTATCCCAGCCAGCAGCAAGAAAAACGTGGCCGCGAGGAGAAGTAGCAAAGGAACAGTCCAGTTATGTGTTAGGTCATGCAGCAAACCGAATAGTAGCGGACCGATAGCGGCTAAAAGGTAGCCAATAGTTTGGGCCATACCGGATAATTCCGCTGCTTCCTGAGAGGTTCTTGTCCGGAGACTAAAGAAAATCATGGAAAGGCTGAAGGCGCAAGCACCCGCGATGCCGATAATGATAATCCATAAAGGGGCAAGTGAAGTATCCTCAATAAACAATCCACTGATACCGATTAGAAACAACACGACAGTCAAAAAGACAAGCGGCCTTTGATTGCGCATTCGGCTCGCGATAATTGGCACAACCAACGTAAAAGGAAGCATGGAAAACTGTAAAAGCGACAGCATCCATCCGCTGGCGTCCTCAGACATTCCACGGCTGGACAGGATGTCGGGCAGCCAAGCAACAAGCATATAAAAGATAATCGATTGAAGCCCCATGAAAGCTGTAACTTGCCAAGCCAGTCCGGAACGCCAGAAGGACTTGCGTTCATTCAATTTTTGACCCGTGGACCATGGTTTATTCTGTGAGGAACGGAGTCGAGGCAGCCAACTGAAAATCGCCAGAACCGTAAGGGAGCACCAGCATAATAATGATCCTTGCCAACCGAGTCCGACAGTACGTGCAAGTGGAATGCTAATACCTGAGGCAAGAGCTCCGCAAAGGTTCATCGATACAGAGTATATACCAGTCATGAGACCTATTTTGTTAGCGAAATCCCTTTTAACAAGACTCGGGATCAGAACGTTACAGATAGCAATGGCTAATCCGATTAATAAGGTACCAACGAAAAGCATACCAGTACCTTCTGCGCTCAAAGAACGACTGATCAATCCAATTAATAGGACAAACAGGGATACTAGAACGACTCGTTCTGGCGTATATCGTTGAGACAGCTTAGGTGCAAATGGGGACAAGAGAGCGAATGCCAATAAAGGCACGGTTGTCAGTAGGCCAGCTAGCGAATTGGAAAGACCAGTCGTCTCGCGGATGTTACCGATTAGCGGGCCGACAGAAGTTATCGCGGCACGTTGATTGGCAGCTACTAATACGATTCCGAGTATGAGCACCCAAGTCGCTCTGGAGACATTAGGTTGAGTAGCTTCGAGTAATGCATGTTGTTGTTTGCTCATGTGCGTAGGACCTTCCTTTATAATTTGTTCTGTGAGTAATGAATATAACTGAGTACAGCCTCTTCGGCTAAGGTTTCATCCTGCTGTTCGATGGCTTGAAGTAATAATTCATGAGCTTTACTCATTGGATCGCTGCAAACTTCAATTCTAGACTCGATTGACTCTCGCAAAGCTTCCGCGATATTCGAGTATAAATCAATTAAAAGGTCATTATGTGAGGCTGCAAAGACGGACAGGTGAAATCGAATGTCCCATTCGAGAGCAGCTTCTATATCCTGGCGGTTAACAGCCTGAATGTATTCTTCATAACAGCTACGCAGAACGCTAAGCTCATCTTCAGACCGGCGGCGTGCTGCCAGAATAGCAGCTTCGCGTTCAAGCGCCCGACGTACTTCTAACGTCTGGAGCAACTCCGTCTTTCTCACGCGACTCTGTAGTGCGGCAGCAAGAGCACTGGACGAGACTACGTATGTACCGTCTCCTTGTCTTGTTCGAAGCATGCCCGAATGTGTCAAAGCTCGGATCGCTTCCCTCAATGTATTCCGGCTAACTCCTAGTGAATCCATAAGCTCAGGTTCAGCCGGAATTTTCAGACCGGGCTTCCAGTCCCCACTTTCAATAAGACTTTCCAATTGGGCAGCAATCTGTTCAACAAGTGTTAATCGATTGGTTTTTATCAGCATTTCCTCAACTCCAAACGTAGGATGATTGGTTGTTTAAAAATAACATAATCATCATTGCATGTAAAGGCTTAGCGTAAACTCCTGTTACACAACACACAACGACAGCCAATCATAGATCGGCTGTCGTTGTGTGTAATTGCAATATATTCTTATGTTCTAGCATTTTTKGCATATCTCATTAAATAAGAGATAGTAATTTTTCCCCACGTTTTAAATACTTGGTTAGATGTTCAACAAGGAGTATCTCTTCCTTATTTTCAATAAACCTATCGTTTTATCAATAAAATTCCAATTCAAACAACCTGATAACCACAGCAATGAAGGAAGTCTGCTTAAGTCATTTTGAGTAAGAATTTCTTCTGCATCATAACCGCGTAATACAGCCTTTGCAAGATCCGGTGACATTTCATGTGAGCCTATTCCATAAGGGCGTAAATACCATTTTATTAGCCATGCTAAGCCCTCTACTCTATCCGTATAAGTAATTGATTCAAAATCAACGATTCCAATGACTTCACCTTTGAATGATTCCAAAAAATTGTTCTGAGCCATAAACATGGGATTCTTTTGTAAAGACATCACTTTCAAAACTCACTGATATGTCGTGAATCTTTCGTGCCAGTTTATTAAATTTTTCAGATACTGGCTCAGTACAATGAGTTATATGTTCACCTTCCATCCACTCAAACAATACAAATCTCCATTCCTTTTCCCCATCATTAATCAAAGTAAATGGTTCATTATAAACAGTTGATCGATGTTTCATAAAAGGAATGCCAGATTCACGTAGATAATTGCAATAATTAATTTGTTCCCTAATAACATCATCCGTTAATTTAACAAATACATTGCTTTCATATCGCTTATTGCTAATTAATCTTGCTGAGAACGACTTTTCTTTTAAATGAATTTTGAAATGTAAATCCCTATGCCATGAATTCGATTGAAGCTCTTTTTCGACAACCACATCTTCAGGATTAAATCCGTATTGCTTTACTTCCTCTTGAAGCAACTTTATATGATTCACGACTGAATCACCTTCCTCGGCTTTGCTAACTTATTAATCTAGATGAGTGACCGTAGATTCGCTACTGTCGTTGGCGTTTAATTACATCGCTTTGACAGAGAATCTCGTCAACGACGTGCGCGATCGGTGCGGTGGCGTCGATTATCATTCCGTTTGTCGGAATGTCCTCTTTCGTCTGGTGCAATCGCCTAATAAGTTCCCGTTCCGTTTTCTTTCCGCCCCACTCATCTTCATGTCGCTCGTCAAGCCGTCGATTCAATGTGTCAAGGTCGATCTCGAGGACAAACACGCCGTCAAACAGATCAATGAATTTCGGAAAATTCCTAGAACCACCGCAGAAAAACGTTACCGACTCATCCTGGTTGGCGACCAGAGCTTTGACTTTATCTACATACCATATGTGATGCTCGTGCGTGACACCATCCGTCCGTGTACCAGTTTCTGGGTCGCCTTGATAAGCTAATTCACGGTCGCCATGAATGGCATGGTAGCCGCGCCGTTGCAATTCATTGCAAACTGAAGTTTTGCCAGTACCGGAAACGCCTTCAATGAGATAATTCCTACAACCCATGGCTATAC
>NZ_JBFTQB010000696.1:0-3519 GCF_056398785.1 Paenibacillus sp. 01T422
TTTTGAAGCAGACGACAGCTTGAAGAAGCCCTATTTGACGTTCTGAAAATAAGCGTCTGCCTGCATTATCGCGCTCGATTAGCGGCAGCAGTCCTTTCTTTTCATAATAACGTAATGCTGATTCTGGAATATTGAGTGTGGCTGACACTTCGCCGATGGAATTATACTTCATTTGGAGGCCTCCGATTCTGCATTTCAATGTCGACATGAATAGGATACGACTTAAACCATGGTTTAAGTCAAGAAGCTTTCATTCAAAACTTATCGTTACAGAGGCCGAAGCCGAACATTTGATTGACCGTGGCAAACGGATCGCATCAGTTTTTAACTGACAGCTTCCATTGAACCTATTAAAGATTTTGGTGGCTATATATTAAGTTTTGGTTTGAAGATCCAGATGGCAATAGGTTTCATATCTAGCAGGACCCGAAATAAGAGCTGCGAACAGGATGAATGAGACTGCCAAATTCGATGTTAACGGGACACGATAGCTCCATGAAAAACAAGTGCGCGCGGCTGCCGGTAGAAATCGGCAGCCGTGTTAAGCTATTGGGCAGATTAATGGAGAAACCTCCATTAATTTGTATTAAGGGAATGCAACGTTTTTAACACGATACGTCTATATTGTAATACCCCCCAAGAAAGAGATACCCCAATTGTCTAAGAAATATTTCATTGTATATTTGCGATATTGATGTTTGCTGTTCTATTGTTCTTTCTCGGGAACACCATAATAAATTCAAGGTTCTAGTTACCTGATTTACCAGTCGAGGGCTTAACGAAGAAGGAAGCGTATGTGAAGATATCAAATAGACATAATGATATCAGGTATCTTACTAATAATGATAACTTCAATTGGTATATTTATCCTGGAAGTCAAGAAACTTTTGGGCATGCAATCTTGAAAACTCAAATGAATCGTAGAAATCACTCTATTGGTATTGAGATTGAAGGTATACTCAGTGAATCGTTGTCCTTAACGTTGTATTCAAACATGAATTTATTTTAAAATGGAGAGGAGGTGCATAGAATGACACAAATTAATATGAATGCTATGTTTGATGCTATCGTAGAGTTGTTTTCGGATGAGGCATCCATCGCGGTTTCGAATACGGAGGAATATATTTATTATCGGGCAAGTAAAAGAATCGACCTGAAAATTAAAAAAGGCGATCGCGTTAAGGAGGGGACGATTACATATAAAGCGTTAACCGGAAAACAAAAGATTTCCGAATTTATCGATCGTGATTTATTAGGTGTCCCCTATTACGGTATGGCAGTTCCGCTGATCCATGAAGGGAAACTGGAGGGATGTGTTTCTGCGATTTTCCCTACACTAACGACCGGGAAATCCGTAGTAACGGTAAAATACCATGAGGGGTGGGTTCCGGTTCCTTTCCCGGATGTGATGTATCTGGAAGCAAGTGATCGCAAAACGCATGTGGTTACTGAAAAACTGATCGGCACACATAAATATACGTTAAATGAGTTCGACTTTCTTTTGCCGAAAGATTACTTTGTGCGCTGCCACCGTTCCTTTATAGTTAACGTTAATTATATAAAGGAGATTTACACTGATACACACTCAACATTGGTATTAATTATGAAAAATAGAAACAAAATTACGGTCAGTCAATCATATACCAGTTATTTCCGGAAATTACTTGGCTTCTGAGTGATTAATCTCATGGTTTCAGGCTTAAATATGCATGGTTCGTCCTGATTTTCTTCATTTTCATCCGAAAAATCATTCCTCCTATTTGTCATTTGTTAAAATGGTGTCAACGACAAATAGGTTGGGGGAGCCTTATGGAAAACGCATTCTATCGAATTCAAAACCACAATCTACATGACAAGGTAGTTTCTGCACAAGAAACTGCTTCCTGGATTAAAAATGGAATGACGCTGGGACTAAGCGGGTTTACTCGGGCTGGAGATGCAAAAGCGGTTCCCATGGCGCTCGCTGAGCGCGCCAGAAATGAGAAGATGAAAGTTAATGTATATACCGGGGCTTCTCTGGGATCAGATATTGATAGAATGTTTGCCGAAGTCGGCTTGCTGAATAAGCGTCTTCCTTTTCAAGCGGATCCGACGATGCGAAAGAAAATTAATCAAGGTGAACTTTATTTTATAGATCAACATTTATCCAAAACGTCGGAAATGGTTCGTGCTCAGGTGCTTGAACCTATTGATTTCGCCATCGTGGAAGCAATTGCAATAACGGAGGATAACATGATTATCCCGTCAACCTCCGTTGGGAATTCAATGGTGTTTGCTCAACATGCGAAGTCCATTATTGTTGAAATCAACATGGCTCAACCGCGATTATTGGAAGGACTCCATGATTTGTACGAACCAGGTAACCAGGGGGATCGGTCTCCCATTCCGATAACAAAGCCGGATGATCGGATCGGTTCCTTGGGTATTCCTGTAGACATAGGGAAAGTACGAGGAATCGTATTCACCTACCAGAAGGATTCCCCTTCGACTATTACGGCACCCGACATGGAAACGGAAACGATTGCGCAGCATTTAATAGCATTTCTGCGCCGAGAGGTTCAAGTGGGACGTTTGACGAATCGCCTTGCTCCTCTTCAGTCTGGTATTGGAACAGTTTCTAATGCAGTCTTTCACGGTCTGTTACATTCGGAATTTACGGATCTGGAGGTATATTCTGAAGTATTGCAAGACGCCGTATTCGAGCTAATGGATGCAGGGAAAGTTCGCTATGCCTCCTTTTGTTCCATTACGCTTTCGGGCTCGAAGATGGAAGAGGTTTTCCCGAATTTGGAGAGATACCGCGATAAACTCATTCTAAGGCCTCAAGAGGTTTCGAATCACCCGGAGGTTATTCGCCGAATGGGAGTGATTGCGATAAATACGGCGTTGGAATTCGATATTTATGGAAACGTGAACTCTACACATGTATTGGGAACACAAATGATGAATGGCATTGGTGGATCGGGTGATTTTGCACGAAACTCCCGTATTTCCATTTTCGTCACAAAATCGATTGCGAAAGACGGGAAGATCTCAAGTATTGTACCATTTGTTTTCTCATGTGGACCATACGGAGCACGATGTGGATGTGGTCGTCACAGAGCAAGGATACGCAGATTTGCGGGGGTTGGCGCCGAGAGAACGTGCGGAGCTAATTATTGCACGCTGTGCACATCCAATGTACCGCACGCAATTAATGGACTACTACAATGAAGCCCTGAAAAGGGGAGGGCAAACCCCTCATGTCTTGGAGAAGGCGCTAGCGTGGTATACGAATTACGAGCAGTACGGGACTATGCTTCAAAAAGTTATGCAAGTAAGGTAACACTGCAGTAAATTGTGTTATTTCTCGACCAAAGTTCACTCTCATATGGTAATCAAAAAAACGAGAAAAGGCCGAAAGACTGTCATTAATATTATCCTCTCAAGTAAACAGTAATAAAGAAAGACACTTACTGATATAACTTGGAAGGGGATTTTTCGTGAAAAAAACAACATAGACTATTAAAAACCCAACGG
>NZ_JBFTQB010000697.1:0-3517 GCF_056398785.1 Paenibacillus sp. 01T422
GTGGTAAACCCCATACATGGAGCATGCTGGAGCAGATGAATGTCCATTACAACAGGGTTCGCATTCTGCGTCTTGCGGATGATGAAGACTGGAGGCTTATTCTGGAGCAGCATCAAGGGATTATTCAAGCTATTCGTGAGAAAAATCCGGACCGTGCGGAGAAGATTATGGGTGAGCATTTAAGTAGAGTTCGATTTGAAAAAGAAGAGTTAAAGAATAAATATCCAACTTATTTTAAATAGTGTGATAACCTCGAAGACCTGTCGATACTCGGCAGGTCTTCAATTAATAAGAAGTGCTGATCGTAGAGAGGATGGTTGCTCTGAAAGTGTTCAATCCGTTTAAAAAGTATCGTATTGATCGGTTATTCTTCTACAGCTTTGCCTCATTAATTGTGATTGTGCTCACATTAACGGTCCTGATCAGCTTTCGGATGTCATCGAATGAATTAGCCCAAACGACATCGCTTTATCAGCATAAACTCCTTGTGGAGTTAAATAAGGAAATTTCTACACGCCTTCAATCGATTGAACAGATCTCCCTCTCGTTATCTCGTGAGGAGCAGCTCATTTCCTACCTTAGAGTACAGAAGGATGAGTATCAGCGCTTTCAAGAATCAAGGAACGTGGCTCAAACATTGGCGAATGTTACCTATTCGATCCCCATGATTCAAGGGATTGATCTCTATATGGATCAACCGGTATTCGGCGATTCTAAGAGTTATATTCAATATATGGAAAGGTCCGCGGCCTCGAGCCAAATCTGGTACAGCGCCTTGCAAGACAACGATTCCACCTTGTCTAGTGAACACATGATTCCTAGCTTCCAGGGCGAAGTACCTGTTCTGAGTTATGCAAGAAAAATTATTTATGATAATAAATATTTGGGTATTCTTGTCATTCATATCAAAGCCGAAAGTATTCGTGCTGCATTAGCGGGGCAATCCTCGGTGGTTAACCGTTTGATACTCGACGATACAGGCAAATTATTATTACACACGGGGGATATCTCGAATCATGTCCAATTATCACAGTGGCTGGAGCATAAAGTAGAAGATTCCGGCTATACGCGGATTCGGGGGGAAGCTGGATTAGACGATAACTTACTAGTGTATTCCAAGTCGCCTAGTTCCAACTGGATTCTAGTCGAAGTAACGCCTTGGGAGCAAATAGCGGCTGGTGGATTTAAGCTTGCGGAAGCAGTAGGCATCATAGGAGTAATAGCTGTTCTCTTAACCCTGCTCCTTGCTTTATGGCTTAGTAAGCAATTTACCAAACCTATCAAATATTTGATTAGCATGATGTCAGCGTATTCATTAGGAGGAAAGACAATCAATGTGCCTAAGGATTATGAGAATGAATTTGGCTACTTGTTCTTAGGGTATTCCAAACAGAATGAACGGATTGAGGAACTGTATCGATCGCTGCAGAGCCGTTATGAGCAGCAGCGCAAAGCGGAGATTGAAGCCTTGCAGGCGAATATCAATCCTCATTTTTTATATAATACGCTAGATCAATTGAATTGGATGGCGATAACCCGTGGGCAGCATGAGATCAGCAGAATCATCGAATTAATGGGGCGGATGTTCCGCATAGGGCTTTCGAATGGAGAAAGCTTTGTGACCTTGGCGGAGGAAGTGATGCATGTGGAAAGCTACTTGGAGATTCAACAATTGCGCTGGAAAACTGGACTTGAGTATGCCATCACGGTAAGCAAAGACATTAAGCAATTGTTCCTACCCAAGCTGATTCTACAACCCTTTGTGGAAAATTGTATCATCCACGGCTTTGCCGTTCGTAACAGTGGATGCATTCAGCTGCATATTGGCGTAAAAAGCGATGCCTTGCATATTGCCATTGAGGATAATGGAGTGGGCCTACAGATGAAACCCGGCAATCAACAGCAACGGCATACAGGTGGTTATGGCGTTCGGAATGTGAAGGAACGGATTAAGGGCTACTTCGGGGATCGATATGAAGTTGTTTTGCGCTCGCGTGAAGAAGGTGGGACGAGCGTGCACATCACACTGCCAATCTTAACATCACGCCCTGATTCAGCCATATGGGGAAAACACCATGATTAATTTGAATGGATTTTATAATAATTTGTGCATTAGTCGCATTTAAGCGTTAAGGAGATCATGCTATGATTTCATTTAGGAGGTTTCCAAACTATGTGGAGAATAGCAATCATTGACGACGATCGCCAAGTACTTCAGGGCATGAAGTCTGCTATCCCTTGGGAGGCGCTGAATGCTGAATACGTCGGGGAAGCCATGAACGGTGAAGATGGTTTACAAATGGTATTGGAAGCTCAACCGGATATCGTGATTACGGACATTTATATGCCTATTATGAATGGGATCGATATGATTGAGCGGTTAAGAGAAGATGAATTCCAAGGGAAAATCATCATTCTAAGCGGCTATTCTGATTTTGAATTCGCTAGGCAGGCTTTACGGTGTCAGGTAAGTGATTATGTGTCCAAGCCCGTTTCCTTGCAAACGCTTAACTCTGTTCTGTCCAAGGTCATAGAGGAGCTTACGGATGAGGAAGAACAGCGAATGAAGCAAGTAAATCTTGAGCAGAAGCTATCGATGTATGAGCCCTTTGTCCAGAGGGAGTGGGTTCAATCCGCTGTTGCGGGTACGCTCGGTAGTAACTGGAATGAGGCTATGCTACCTCCTCAGTTTCAGTATTKGCAAAATAAAGATCATGTTGTCTTGGGAATCGAAATCGTTCGTGATTTGCGCGCTAGTGAAGTCTCATTGTCGGATTGGCATTTATTCCGATTTGCTGTACATAATATCGTTTCAGAAGTAGTCATGGAGCAGTTTGAAGTTTATGAATACAGCAATCTGCACAGCACACGTTCAGCGTTGTTGTTGCATTTAGGCACAGCGGAAGCATACACGGATTCCTTAGAGAAGTTAACTAAGCTTTCAATCCGAATCATAGAATGCATTAGACTTCATTTGAACTTAACGGTTCGCGTTGGTATTGGGGCGATAAAATCGCATTGGATGGATATTCCCGATTCTACGGAAGAAGCCTTCCGTGCCATGGACCTGAAAGAGCAGCGTGTAAACAACATTTATGATGTGTTCATGTATAGCCATATTTTCAAAGGTGAAAAGGAAATGGCTAGAATTCGACCAGTGAAATTTTATTCGGAACTGGCCGGAGCGATTAAAATATCTCACGAGGCTAGGGCCTATGAGATTATCACCCTGCATTTAGATGAGATTGAGCGAAATATGTTGTTGATTACACCTGATTACCTACAGATGCTGGCGGGGGAGCTTTGGGGTATTTTTGCCTATTGCCTGTATGAAGTGGGTATGGTGCTTGATGATATGTTCTCCAATGAGCAAGTGGTCATGGAAATGGCTGGTATTACTAAGTCTGAGCATTTGGCCAAATGGTTGAAGGAAAAAATATCGGTGATTTGCACGAGTAGGGAATTCAAAGGCAACAGCAAACATCAACAAGTCGCTGATTTCATGACACAACATATC
>NZ_JBFTQB010000698.1:0-3510 GCF_056398785.1 Paenibacillus sp. 01T422
CTATTGTCCATGAAAGAAGCATTTGGCGGGGTCTTAATGAAAGTGGAGGATGTGAGCGCAGCGATCGCTCAAGTAACGACACGCAGCGACGAAGTCGTCACGCATATGGAGCGCGTTACGGAGTCCGCGAATATAGGGGCGGCTGCGAGTCAGGATTCAGCAGCAGCTAATGAAGAACAGCTCGCCATGATGGAGGAGTTCTCCACCTCCTCCAGGATGTTGTCCGACATGGCAGGGCAGCTTCAAGAAGCGGTTGACCGTTTCCGTGTATAAACGAGCTTAACAAAAAAGGATAGAGTCGTCAGGAGCCTTCTGACACTCTATCCTTTTTGTTATGTTCATTAAGCACGTTTGACGACTTTGAAATTTTCCTCCAGCAGCAGCCAGTTTTGCGGGAATCTAAGTCCCAGCTTCCAATAACTGATGCCGCGTAAGCCAAGCTCTTTCAGCAAGCGGAACTTTGCCTGAATGGAGCGGGCATCTTCAAACCAGACCGTATGCTCTTTACCAGCATCATCCCAATAATTGAAGTGAGGAGCTTGCGCTGTGTAATCGTATAAGATTTGGGCGTTATACTTGCGAGCCAAATCAATCGCTGCTTGCGGGGAGACCGCTTTGGCGAACGGGCCGCCTTTCACGAAAGGCAACGTCCAGTCATAACCGTACAAGTTCTGGCCCATCATCACTTTGGACGCCGGCATTTCACTTATGGCATACTCGAGCACTTTGCGCACGGGACCGATAGGGGAGACTGCCATAGGTGGACCTCCGCTGTAGCCCCATTCGTACGTCATAATAATGACGAAGTCCGCGATTTGGCCGTGCGCCCTGTAGTCGTGAGCAGAGTACCACTCTCCGGCTTGAGTTGCGCTTGTTTTGGGCGCGAGGGCTGTGGACATCAAGTAGCCTTGTTGATGAATTTGATCCGCTGCTTTCCGCAGGAAGCGGTTATATGCATCGCGATCATCCGGATAGAGATGCTCGATATCGAAATGAATATCTTTGAAGCCAAGCTCCTTAGCCGTGGATAAAATAGTTTGGAGCAAGTGGTTCTGAACGGTTTCGTCCGTGAGAATGATATGCCCGAGCTCCGCGCTGAACTGATCATTCTCCAGATTGGTCACAACCATCATCAGCGTGGCCCCATTCTGTGAAGCGATTCCCCCTAGATCGTCGAGAGGAGGAGCTTGCAAGGTGCCATCCCGCTTAATGCGGAAGGAGAAAGGGGCTAAGTAGGTAAGGTGGGGAGTTGCTTCCCTAGCGGCTTGAATCAGGGCGGGTGACACTTCGTTCCCCCTTGGTTCCAAGTACGCATTTACTTCCGCTTGCGTGCGGGGAGTTGGCGGAATATAGAGTCGGAAGCCAACGGGTAAAGGCTGGTACAAGGTGAGTCCATTGATAGATGCGAGCTCGTGGAGGTCAAGACCGAGCTTATGAGCAATCGAATAAAGGCTTTCGCCGGGCTGCACCCAATAGTACGAGCCTACGATTGGAATGACCAATGCCTGTCCGATGACCAGTGTTTGGCTGGGCGTCATCTCATTGGCTGCTGCAATCGTATCCACGGACACACCGTATGTTTGCGAAATGCGATATAACGTCTGTCCTCTTTGGACAACGTGGATTTGCATGGGGATTCCTCACTTTCATTCGTAAGCAAGGAACCATATCCGAGCCTACTTTTTTCTTTACCATATTCCAAGTGAGGCAGGTGGGTGTATGTCTACCCGCAAACAATTGTCGAAAACGGATGCATATCTTGCTCACTAGCGAAGATAATAGAATAACTGGAAACTTATTCTTCATAAGGATGCTGCGCATGCCACAGAAACCCCGCCGTCAAATTGCTTTTGTCAGTTTATTAGGCATTACCCAGCTGCATTTGCGGAATCCCTATATCATTGCTTGGTGGTCTGCGGCTTTTCCAGGCTTCGGACATTTGCTGCTATCCAAGTACTTTCGCGGCTTTATGCTGATTGGTTGGGAGATGCTCATTAACAGTCAGATGCATTTGAACGAAGCTATTGTGTATACCTTTACAGGGCAATTCGAGGAAGCCAATGAGGTGCTGAACATCCGATGGATGTCCCTGTATGCACCTGTTTATTTATTCTCCATATATGATACTTATCGCACCGCTATAGATATGAACCATCAATATTTACTGGCTAGACGCGAAAACGCACCGATCGACCCCTTCAAAATGTCTGGCATGGAAATAAACTATTTAGATAAACGCTCCCCTTGGCTGGCGATTGTCTGGTCGCTTTTGATGCCGGGGATGGGGCAGCTGTATACGCATCGTATCATTAATGCATTCTTTGTTCTTGGGAACTGGATCCTTGTCTCCTATTGGTCTCATTTACTTGAAGGAATTCATTATCTTTTGTATTGGGACCTATCTAGAGCGGGCAGTGTTCTACACATGCATTGGATTCTTTTTCTACCTTCCATTTATGGGTTTGCTGTTTACGATGCTTACGTGAATACGGTCGAGTACAACAAGCTATTTGATCATGAACAGGCCGTCATGTTAAAAAATGGCTACCAGCCTGGGCAATTTTCATTTCCTAAATCACCGCTACGAAAATGAGGAGGATACCATGCATGTCATAGCGTCATTTGAACATTCAATTTATTTGGAGCTGGCGATAACGGCTGTTGAAGAAGCGGGTATTCTCAAGGAAAATATTTATGCGGTCCCACTTCAGGAAAGACCAAGCAAGCCGAGGATGTTCGACAACATCCATGGTTCGGACGGTATTAGTTTATTCGATGCGGGTGCAGCCTTGGCAACAGCTTTCACGGTTATAGGCTCTACATATGGTTTTGTGTTAAAAGGAGGAGCAATTCTCTGGGGTCTTATTGGCGCAGCAGTGGGGTTCATGTTAGGGGTCCTTATTGATATTTTGCATAAAAAGAAGAAAGGGGTGAAAAATACAGCGCCGGGCAAGAAGACCGAAGTGGTCGTCCTCGTCAACTGCACCAAGGAGGAAGCTAAGTACATTCAGACGATGTTTTGGGAACATATGGCGTTAGGTGTGGCCGTTTGCGATTAATGGGTACTATTGGTAAATAGTACTATTTGGAATGTTTGCATTCTCTTATAATAAGTATCAAGAGCAAGATACTAAACGGTTGCAGCAGCGGCCACGGGGGGATTCCAAAGATGATACAGAGTACTCGCAAACGGAATACAACGGCATTTACTTTTATGGCATGGGCATCTTATATTGGCGCTTTTCTGGCCATGTTTATCGGTATATACACGCTAGAGGAATCACTAAGTGTAAAAGGTTACTTTGCCGTATGCGCCTTATTCCTGACGATGTCGGCGTTTGTTCTGCAGAAAGTCATCCGCGATAATTTAGAAGACAGCTACGATTCCCGGAAACGCAACACATCGGCATTCACTTTCTTGGCCTGGAGCTCCTTCGCACTTGCGCTGCTGGGCATGTTCATTGGCATCATTAATCTCGAACAACTTCTTTCCGTCAAAGGGTATTATGC
>NZ_JBFTQB010000699.1:0-4033 GCF_056398785.1 Paenibacillus sp. 01T422
TTAGGATCGGGCGATGGACTTGCCGCCGCGTTGCTTCCAGCCTTTTGCCCCGACGTATTATTCGAATCATTCTTCGTGTCTTCATTAGGCTCAAAAGGTGCATGATATTCTATATTCTACTTCTAGCATTTTGATAATGCCACTAGTAATATGATCCTCTTGTAAGCTTGCTATATAAGCAGGTAGATTGTCAATTTTCTCAGGCAAGTAAGCTATCGTCGTGTACACTTCAAATTGGGATCTCGTGTACAGCTTGATCTTGTCAGGATACGGCTCTGAAGGGTCCGGTTTAATTTCGGAAATATCCGAGAGTGCACTCTCCGGAATTTCACCAAGCACTTTACATAGTGCTGCTTTATTCGGATCGCCGTCCGTCCACCCCGTCAAAATAGGCATATCCAGAGGAATACTGCTGCCAGCCGCCAATTCAACGACAGCGCCATCGGCAAGTACGGCTTGCTTTTTGCCATCTGCACCAATCTGGAAAGCAACCTTGGGATACTCCTGCACGGTAATAAGTACTTTGCCTGGAAAATGCTTCTTCACCGTAGCTGTCTTAATCATGGGTAGAGATGAAATTCGCTGTGTTATCGACTGGGAGCTGAATGCAAAGAATCGG
Organism: Paenibacillus sp. 01T422; assembly: GCF_056398785.1. NCBI lineage: Bacteria > Bacillati > Bacillota > Bacilli > Caryophanales > Paenibacillaceae > Paenibacillus > Paenibacillus sp. 01T422. The sequence goes on from NZ_JBFTQB010000699.1 coordinate 620, forward strand.
TCCCCGACAGCAATCTGGCTAGCTTGTCCAATGGCTTCCGAGGTCATGAGCTCATTTCCTTCAACTTCAATGACACTTACGCTACAATCTTGTATGTAACCAGTCGACTGAAACCGTGAATCCCCGCCTGTATCCAGGAAGGGATGCGCGGAAATCATTCAATTGTTCGCTTACTCACTTGGAACAGGGGATTGTCGATGCACGGAAGCACCCAATCTTGAAAGCATATGTTCAATTCTATCATAACCTCTATCAATATGATGAATTTGCTCAACGATCGTCGTACCATGCGCAGCCAGACCGGCGATAACAAGTGCTGCGCCAGCACGCAAATCGGTCGCCTCCACTGTCGCTCCATACAACCTAGGAACGCCTCGAATAAAGGCTGAACTCATATCCACACGGATATCTGCTCCCATACGGGACAATTCATCTACGTGTTTGAATCTACCTTCGAAAATCGTTTCTTTCATTACGCTCATCCCGTCTGCTAAAGATAGCAGCACCATAACCTGTGATTGCAAGTCGGTTGGAAAAGATGGATGCGGCGAAGTCACGATACGTTCGACGGCCTTCGGTCTTGTCGGACAGCTTACATGTATTATATCACCGTCAGAGATGATTTGAACACCTGCACGCTTAAGGACATGGATCACAGAGGTTAAATGAGCAGGGTTAACCTTCTCTAGGGTGATGCTCCCTTTGGTTGCAGCAGCGGCCACCATAAAGGTTCCAGCCACAATACGGTCAGGGATGATGCGGTAGGTGCAAGGTGACAGAGTTTCCACACCACGAATGGTAATGGTATCTGTTCCTGCTCCGATAATATCGGCGCCCATGGCGTTCAGAAAGTTTTGCAAATCCTGAATCTCCGGTTCGCGGGCCGCATTATAAATTGTTGTAATACCTTCCGCTTTCACAGCAGCCATCATGATATTCTCCGTAGCTCCGACGCTCGGAAAATCCAGAACGATTTCACTGCCTTGAAGTGATTCGGCTGTGCAAACAATTTTGTTTGCGAATTCTTCAATGTTGGCTCCTAAAGCCTGCAGCCCTTTCAGGTGCAAATCGATTTTGCGTTCGCCGATTGCGCAGCCTCCGGGTTGATACACGGTGACACTGCCAAATCTAGCGAGCAGCGGTCCCATTAGAAAGATGGAAGAACGCATCTGACCCATCAATTCTTCTGGAATATGTGAGGAATTAGCTGTGGATGTTGTAATGGATACCGTGTCCCCTTGCTGTTCGGCACGGCAGCCCAGCGCACGAAGAATGCGCAGCATGGTGTCGATATCGAGCAAATTAGGAACATTATGCAGAGTATGAGTGCCGCTAGCCAGGATGCATGCTGCTAAGATTGGTAATGCGGCGTTTTTAGCGCCGTGTATCTGGATGGCTCCCGTGAGAGGTCTTCCACCTTCGATAACGAGCTTCTCCAAAGTTCCACCTCCGATTTACCTCTCACCCATCACCAAAACTTCCGGTACTAGCGATATACCGTACTGATTCTGTACGATCTGCTGTACTTCTGCGATGAGAGTGAGAACGTCCTCGGCTTTAGCATCTCCGGTGTTCACAATGAAATTGGCGTGCAGCGTGGAAATTTCCGCTCCACCGACACGTTTGCCTTTCAGGCCAGCCTCTTCGATGAGCTTTGCGGCGAATCCCCCTGCGGGGTTGCGGAAAACACTTCCAGCACAAGCTAATTGAAGCGGTTGTGTGCGAAGACGCCGATCTCGGTAAGCCGCCATGGCTCCCGCGATTTCTTTGCGTTCTCCAACCTGTAATTCAAAGACAGCTTCTGTTACTATGCCGGGTAGAGTGTGCAGAATAGAATGCCGATAGGCATACTGCAGATCCTCTGCCTGCATCGTGACCAATTCCCCTGTGTCCAGGATGACTTCAGCCTGCTTGAGTATGCGTGACACATCGGACCCGTGAGCCCCTGCATTCATGTAGACGGCGCCTCCCACAGAACCGGGAATGCCCGAAGCAAACTCCAGTCCGGTTAAACCTTCCTTGGCCGCTAGCACAGACAATTTAATGAACGAATAGGAACCGCCAGCATAAACGGTTGCACCTTCAAAGCGCAAAGTTTCCAGCGCAGAGCCAAGTTTGATAACTACCCCTCTAATTCCTTTGTCACTGACAAGTAAGTTAGAGCCACGACCGATAATCGTCCATGGTACTCCACGTTGATGCAGGAAACGGATAACTGCAGCAACCTGCTCCTTCGTGTTTGGGAGGATGAGGCAATCGGCCGGACCACCGATTTTCCAAGTCGTATAAGGGGCTAGTCGTTCATTCGTTCGAATCTCGCCAATATTTGCTGCCTTTAAGTCGGATATTAACTGCTGCATGGGAAAACCTCCTTCACAGAACATAGGGCGAAATTATCGAATCATCTTAAACTCCATAATTTCAAAAATACGGACCAAGTTGAAGATGGCCGGGCTTCAAACTTTGGCGTCATATCAAGCCTTAGGTGTCTGTCACGGTTATAGTATAGTTTATGTAAAATCGGATAGAGTGTGACAATCGCCTATTCGCTTTCGAAAAACTAACTCGATAAGCTATAGGATTCAATCAATTTAACGATCGCTGCAACAGCATCGCTGTCGTTGCGGGATTGCATAGCCGCTTTGTAAGTTTCTCTGTTTGCGTAGAGAGCCTCCAGGCGGGTTTGCAGCGATTCAGGAGTAAGTTCATCTTCCTGCATGACATCCGCGTAGCCGGCTTTCTGAAACGACTTTGCGTTCAGAATTTGATCTCCCCGGCTCGCTTGCAAAGATAGCGGAATAAGCAGCATAGGTTTTTCCAATACCAAAAACTCATAGATAGACGTAGCGCCTGCACGGGAAATCACAAGATCTGTGATTGCTAATATATCCGGGAGTTCTTCATTCAAATACTCGAATTGTTTATATCCACGCGTCCCAGCAAATTCTGCTGCAATATTACCCTTCCCGCACAAGTGAACAATTTGAAATTGCTCCAGCAAACGAGGGAGGTTCCCTCTGACTGCTTGGTTGATCACCTGTGAGCCCAAGCTGCCTCCCATGATCAAAACAACGGGTTTCTGCTTATGAAAATCGCAAAGCTGGTAGCCTCGGGAGGCTTTCCCGCTCCGAATATGTTCGCGAATCGGTAAGCCAGTTAGAACGGCTTTATCTTTGTTGACATGCTGCAAAGACTCTGGGAACGTGACACATACTTTCGTTGCCAAAGGAATCGATATTTTGTTAGCCAATCCTGGCGTCATATCGGATTCATGAATAATAACCGGCACCTTGTTCATACGGCTGCCCAGAACGACCGGAACGGAAACGAACCCGCCCTTCGAAAAGACGATGGCGGGCTTCAGACGACGGAGCAATCTATAAGATTCATACACACCTTTTATCACTCTAAAAG
>NZ_JBFTQB010000700.1:0-4570 GCF_056398785.1 Paenibacillus sp. 01T422
CCCAAGGGCCAACACCATGAAAGTAATTGTACTCGATCACATCGTACTGAGAGATATGCCCATTGTTGTCCCCTTGATAAGCAATAAGCGGTTCCGTATCGCTTTTTGGCCCGAAGTCGTTATGATCGATTCGGTTGTGATGGCTGTTGACGCCGCTGACTTGGAGCCAAATTAAACCGCCTCCCGTTGGCAGTAAAGCAAAAGCATTGCGGGTAATCTGTATGTTATTTGAGCCATCTAACAGGAGCCCTGTTTTACCCAAGTTCGCAAACTTCAGCCCTTCAACAATGATATTTGAACTGTTTTTTATTTGTAGCGCAGCACCTCCAGTAATGACGGCTAGACCTTGATTAGCTGCCTTAATCCGGATTGGGCTGGATGCTGTACCATTTTTACCGTTAATAACGAATTCACTGGTTTGTGCATAATTACCGTTCTCCAGAATGATCGTGGAGCCTGGAATCGCTGCATTCAGCGCAGTCGCAAATTCGCTAGCTGTCGAGACAGGAACGAATCCGTATACTTCGACTTCGGTATAACTATTCCAGGCATTGACGGAATTACCATGGCCGACAATTCGCACATACCGGCTTAGAGTGACATCGGTAAAATCAAAGGTCTGCAGTGCGGTATTCAGGCTGCTCGTCACGTTCGCCTGGATTGTCGTATACGCAATGCCATCTTGGGACGTTTGAATATCGAAGCTGGACGTTCGCGTATCGCCATTCAAGAAGGCCATTTTCAGATAAGCAACTGTCGACTTCGTTCCCAAATCAATTCGGAGCCACTGTCCATCGCCATTCGCCGACCAGCGGGTAGTCAGATTTCCATCTGCCACATTTGCTGCAACGTTCCCGTCATCTGAACTAGCAGACAACGCTGTACCAGGGACACCAAATTTAGTGATAAGAGAAGACGATGAGGAGGATGAGGAATCTCCGTAAATCTCCACTTCGGTATAACTGTTCCAAGCGCTAACGGAATTGCCGTGACCAACGATTCGGACGTACCGGACAGGGTCAACATCTGGAAAATCGAACGTCTGCAAAGCTGTGCTCAGGCTACTCGTAACGTTCGCCTGAATGGTTGTAAAGTTGACATTGTCAGTTGATGTCTGGATATCGAAGCTGGACGTTCTTGTGTCGCCATTCAAAAAAGCAATCTTCATATAACCGACTTTCATATCAGCATTCAGATTAAACTGAATCCACTGTCCATCCCCGCTTGCCGGGTTAACAGGAGTACAGCACTTAGAAAACGGCCTACTTTCATTAACACACTTCCTCTCCAACCTCATAATTAAAACGCTTACATTTACACATTGAGTGCGCACTCAATGTCAATCTTACCCTCCAATCTCTAGAATGATAATCATCACTTTCTCAAATCCATCATTAAAACCGCAACTGCTCCTCCTCAAATTTCAAAAAAGACCTTTATTTTCGAAAGAAAAACACCCGCAAACGCAGATTCTCTCCACATTTGCAGGTGTTCCTATACGCCAAAGGTTTTTAACAAACCGCTGCATCTGCTTGAACGGCGTTCAACCAGGCTTTGGCAATTAACGCATGCCCCGCTGCTGACGGGTGAACGCCATCTGGCGCCCAGTAGCTCGGAGGCGCAGTCATCGACGCTTGTGCGAACAAGCCGTCCAAGGGAATCAGCAGCGCATTGAATTCACGCGCCAGTTCCCGCACGACGGTGATTTTCGGATCAAGATCCTCCCGCCACATCTTGCGGTCATCCGGTACCGGCAGCACGAAGGGCTCGATCAAGATTAGCTTGGCGTCCAGCGTCTCTTTCGTACGGACGAGCAGTTCCCGGTACCCTCTCTCGAATTGTTCCAACGATGTTGGATCGTTACGGTCATATCGACGCCAACAATCATTGATTCCGATGTAGATGGATACCCAATTCGGCTGTAAAGCCAGWCAGTCTTGATCCCACCGAGCCTGCAAATCCTTAACCCGATTGCCACTAATCCCGCGATTTAAGAAGGTCAGCTGCATATCCGGATAGGCCGAAGCCAATAAAGCAGCCGTCATTAACGGGTATCCTCTGCCCAAATCGGTGTGAACATCCCTGACTCTTCCCACATCCGTAATGCTATCTCCTTGAAACAACACGATATCTCCTTGTTTAAAAAGCAAACTCATGGTTGCCACCTCCATCATGACTCTCCAGAATGAAATCCGTAAAGCCGCCAAGGCTTATGTCCTCCAAAATAGCGTGTCACCTTGTCTATACTTTCGACTGGACGCACGCGCAGATCCGGTACCTCTTCGCCAGTGAAAAGAATAACCTCTTCCCCGGCATTCAAATCAAGCGACAGTTCATCGTCGATGAACGCTTCACCAGACACTCGAACCTCTTCGTCACTATCGATAATGTTCCAGTGTACAAATCCCTTCCAGCCAGTCTTGATCAGACATGGCTCGCCAGCCAAACTCTTCACTCTGATCCACTGAGTGACGGCTTCTTTGCGAACAGCGCTGACCAGGAAAGCTCCTTCAGCTCGCAAATCATGGAACGCCAGTTCCGCCCAAGCTTGTGGCACTGCCGGGAACACCCGCAGCTTGCCGCCCCAGCTCTGAAGCAGCATATCGTGAATCGACTCCGCACCAGCCAGCGGTGTCTCGATAACCGGTCCCGCTTCCTTGTACATTGTATTCGGCTTGATGATAAGCAAAAGCGATTGCAGCAATCGCATTGCCTCATCACCCCAACCAAGAACAGCGGCAATTGAAGCTGCTCCGGTCATGCTGAATCCGCGCAGGTCGCCTTCTTTGGCCAGCCAATGACGCAAAGAAGTTGCGATTAAGCTATGCTCTTCTTCCGTCTCTCCTTCAATAAGATGCAGCGGGAAAATCGCCAGCAAGTGGCTGAAGTGACGGTGGCCGTAAGCAAGCGGCATATCTTGTCCAATCATGAAACCCGTCTCATCGACGGGAAGAGGAACCAGCTTCTTCAATATGTTTTCCCATTCTGGAATGAGTGGATCCTGCGTTGCCAATCTGTGGCAAATATGAAGCAGTGTTTCACATCCCCAGCGGAGCAAGGAAAGATCATAATGGCAATCCCTTACAGTGGTCCGCATAAAAGAACCGTATTCCGGTGAAATCGTCGGCGGCAGATGAAGGAAACCGTCTGTTCCCTCTTCTAACAAATACCTGTAATAGTTGACGCTGCGTTTTAAGATCGGGAATAAGACCTCACCTAGCATATTTTCGTCCATCGCATATCGGTAATGTCGCCAAATACTATGACAAATCCAAGTCAAATTACCGACCTCATCTTCGACTTGAGCCCGCAAATCGAAGCTGCAGCTGCGCCCTAAGCCAGCAGAATCGTGTCGGCAATCTTCCGGAACATTCTGAATCAACTGATCCCAGTTATCTGTTAGTGATCGAACAAGCGATTCTCCCATTTCCAGACGATTGGCTGTATAAACCGGCGAATAGCTCATCTGCACGTTCATATTAAACCAGACACCTGGCCAAGGTGTGGACGTGAGCCAGGGCCCCTGATTATCAATCAGCGGCTTGTCCGCTCTGGTTGCGGATGCCAGCTTGTACATCTGAATCCAGTAAAAGCTTTCCAAACGGCCATCAGGCAGCGAAACGAAGCTTTGACGATAATACTGGTGCCACCAATCACGGTGAGCCTGCACCCATTCTTCAAAATTTGCTGTCGATGCCATCTTCACAGCCTCTACAGCTTCAGCAGTTGCAGTTTCATTGTGTCCATTCGTAATGGACAGCCAATAGATACGGCGATTCGGTGATACCTGAACATCCTTCCAGGCAGTCACACAGCCATCACCGCCGGAATAACGCTGCGTACACACGTGTATTCCGTCTTCTACTTCCGTGTGTTCCACTTCAGTCATTGGTATATATTGATTCAAATTCACGCCGTCTGCATTTTTCAGCACGGGATCAACTTCCGGATAAGCATACCAAGCACACCGGGCGTCGCTTTCGCCGGCTGTCGTCTCAATCTCTACGGCTATCACTGGGTAGAGACTGTGTACAAGCGAGCGAAGCTTGACCTCTCCGCTCGTTGTCGTCAGTGTCGCCTGCAATTCTGCATTCCATAAGCTGACCCGCATTTGTGTTGGGTGATAGATTCTCCCTGCCAATTCCAGATCCAGCTCACCGAGCGGAACACGTGGTGGAAATCCAGGTTTGTCCGTGCGAGTTGCCGTCACATCCGTGCGCCCGGTAACCATGCGGAGTACATGCCGTTTGCTCGCATGTTCCTCCCCATATACCATCGTGCCCAATAAGCCGTTGCCAAGGAAGGCCCCTTCATCCCAGCTAACAGGTTTTACTACCCATTCCATATCGTTGGCTGCCAGGAATTGTTCCCAGTCTACATCCAAGTGAACCGCCGAGCTGTTGCTTCCTTTCACGCCACATTTCCTCCCTTATCCTTTGATGGCACCAATGAGCGCACCTTTGACAAAATATTTCTGCAAAAATGGATAAACGAACAAAATCGGAACCGTAGCAACAATAATCGTCGCGTACTTCAAAGTAGCAGCAAGCATAGCCGCATCCCCGTCTGA
>NZ_JBFTQB010000701.1:0-3488 GCF_056398785.1 Paenibacillus sp. 01T422
ATTTTAGTCATTACTTCAAAGTAAATACGGGCATTTCGTTCAGCCAATACTTGCTTCGAACACGGCTTAGAAAAGGCAAAGAGCTGCTGGAAGAAACGGATTCCAAAATATAYGAGATCTCCAAGTTGATCGGCTTTAAGGATACGAAATATTTCAATCGCGTATTTAAAAAGGAATTCGGTGTAACGCCTGAGGAGTATAGAAGAATTACGGTGAACATATACAACGCGAATAAATAAGAAGTGAGTTGATATGAGAGTGAAGAAATACCTGAAATTGCTAGGTCAAAAACTGAGCGAGCTGAGGTTCAGAGACAAATTAACGATTTCTTATATTCTTCTTATTACAGTCCCCGCAATCGTGATCGGAATTAAATACTACAACACTAGCTCTCAAATTATTCTGGAGAATGCCAGTAAACATATCTATGAAATTGTCAAAAAAGACAATCAAATTATTGATAACAGGCTCAATAAATTACAAGAAAGCACATTATCTACAATTTCCAATGTCGAATTATACACGCTTTTAAATGCAATGAGCACGGATGATGACATGCAATTAATTCAAATGGATAAGCGAATAAAAGAAATATTGAATCAGTATTTTATTGAAAATGGCGATATTTTCTCCGCTAATCTTCTAACAAGCTACTACACTTTTGGAAGCAGCAATGTATCCATTTCTCAGGAGAAAGTGCTGGATTCAAGCGTATATAAGGATGCCAAGCAAGCCCAAGGAGGGCTTATCTGGGTTCCCAATTACGAAGTGTCCGAAATCGTAAAGAGCGGAGAGATTCTGAATAACAATGTAAATAATTTCTTTGCGGCCGCCCGTACGATTAACAGCACCTATTTCCAAAACGGGTCCATTCATTACATGAGTGAAGGCATCGAACGACCTGTTTTGTTAATTAATGTAAAAGTCGATATGTTTAATAGTGTATTTGCTGATAGCCTGCCTGTTACGGGGGCATTTACATTTGTCCTCTCCCAGGATGGCAGAGTGATCTCTCCCACGCAGTCCAATCATATCAAATCGTACGCAGATTCGAACTGGTTTCAGGATGCTATGCTGCAGAAAAGCGGGTCGTCGATCACGACGATTGGTGGTAAAAAGTTGCTGGTCTGTTTTGACAGAATGCAAACCACGGGTTGGATCACAGCAGCATTCGTGCCGTATGATCAACTGATTGTCAACTTGTCGAATCTGCGAACATATACACTCTATCTAAGCATATTTCTAATGGTTTTGTCGGTTATTATTGCCTATCTACTCTCGGGCTGGTTAACGAATCCGATCAAGAAATTGCTAGTTGCGACACACTTGATTGGTATTGGTAAATTCACAACGAAGATCCCGGTCGTATCGGATAAGGAATTCAGCTTTCTTTTCACCAAATTTAACCAAATGAACGAAAAAATCCAACAATTGATTACCGAAAATTATGAGGTGAAATTAAGGGAGAAAGAAGCGGAGATTATGGTTTTAAATCTGCAGCTGAACCCTCACTTTCTCTATAATACGCTAAATATTATTAACTGGATGGCTATCGACAAAAGTCAGGACGATATTAGCCGTATGATTATTAGCTTATCCAATATGCTTGAATATACCGTACATAATAAAAAAGAAGTCGTCCCTCTTCGCGAAGATATGAAGTGGCTGAAAGGCTATTTGCATATCATGAGCACTCGCTATGAAGGTATCTTTGGTGTTGGAATCGAGATTGACCCCTCATTAGATAACTGTACAGTACCCAAATTATTCCTTCAGCCAATCATCGAAAATGCCATTATTCACGGATTTGAATCGCTTGAGAACGGTGGGATGATTCAAATTGTCGGAGAGCATGACGAATCGACGGTACATTTTACTGTGCAAGATAACGGCAAGGGCATGGATGACACCCAAAGGAAAAATATTATGAAGAACGATTCGGAGCATGTAGGGATTAGTAATATAGACAAACGGATTAAGCTGCTGTTCGGTCAGGAGTACGGAATCTCTATAGACTCCCAAGTCGGCGTTGGAACGAGTGTTCATATTGTGTTTCCATTTCGCAAGTTCGAGAGTAGTGTGGACAATTTTTAGTACGGAGTCAATTTTATTGAAAATATAAGAATAGTCCACTAAACCAAAATCTTTCGAATATCAAGATGTAAGCGCATTCGTTATAGTGTAATTACATAAGTCAAACCTTATGAAGAACCTAGAGCGATAAGGGAGGAAAACAAATTGTTACAGAAAAAAAGAATGATGAAACGATCTCTCGTTGTTTTATTCGCATCGATGATAACGCTCACTGGATGTACGTCTAGTCCCAAAGAGGCGTCGGTATCACCAGCGGGAACGACAGCACCTCAAGCGAGCAAAGAAGCTACTGCAGCCACTGCAGCACCAGAGGCTAAGAAAGAACCGGTTAAATTAAAGTATACCTATTGGGGGAGCCCTCAAGAAAAAACAGCGATAGAAAACGCAACGAAAAAATTCACGGAGAAATTTCCTTGGATAACGGTAGATCCAGTATTCATTCCGGAATCGGATTATGATGCTAAAATTACAGCGATGGTGGCTGGTAATGAGTCGCCGGATGCCGGCTATATGCACTCAGAGCTAGGTGAAGCCTGGCAGAATGAAGAAAAATTCGTTAATATCAATGATTTGTTCGCAACCGACAAGGAAGTTAAGAAATCGGATTTCCTAGACTATATTTGGTTCAATGGTACAAAACCAAATTATACCTATGCGATAAGTTCAGCCGCCGAATCATTTGCCATTTTCTACAATAAAGATTTGTTTGCAGAGGCAAAAGTCGAAGCTCCCCCTGCGAAGGCTGAAAATGCATGGACGTGGGATCAATTCGTAGCCGCAGCGCAGAAATTAACACTTGATAAAAATGGTAAAAATGCGGCCGACCCGAATTTCGACCCCAATAACATCAAACAATTCGGTGTATCGTTTGAAAGCTGGTGGGGGCCAATTATGGCTCAAGTCGTGAATAACGGCGGCGATATCATCTCAAAAGATGGGAAAACATTCGCACTCGACCAGCCGGAAGCTATCGAAGCGGTTCAAAGACTCGCTGATCTTATCAATAAATATCATGTAGCCCCGTCTCCGACTCAGATGAAGTCGATTCCATCTCAGGCTGTTGCGCTGCAATCCAAAATTGTAGCTATGAGTATGCATGGACAATGGATCAATCTTGATCTTGGAGCAGCAAAAGTAAACTACGGCATTGGCGCACTACCGAAGATGAAGCAAAGCATCGCAATGGGCATTAGTGGTGCGAGCGTTATCTATAAGTCAACGAAGCATTTGGAAGAAACATGGATKCTGACGAAATTCCTAGCTGATCCTGCAGGTGCCATTGATTTGTATAAAGGCGGACTATGGATGCCAACGATGAAAAAATGGTACACCGATCCAGCACTTGTTGCACAATGGGCAGAAAATAATCCTGCGCATCCAGAAGGCTTCAAAGA
>NZ_JBFTQB010000702.1:0-6002 GCF_056398785.1 Paenibacillus sp. 01T422
GTGCGGGACTGAGTGTGGGAGGAGCGCAGGGCGGAGTGCTAAACGAAATGAGGGACGAGTGCGGGACTGAGTGTGGGAGGAGCGCAGGGCGGAGTGCTAAACGAAATGAGGGACGAGTGCGGGACTGAGTGTGGGAGGAGCGCAGGACGGAGTGCGGGATGAGCGGGACTGAGTGCGGAACGGCACAGTTAAGGAGCTTGAAAAGAAGGAGGAACAGCTGAGGTAAACCATCACCCCAGCATCTTCATAAAGAAAATATGAAAAGCACGCATTATACATGCGCGCTTCTTAAAGATTTATGTACCTACAATACTAAGCTTTTTCAGAGGATGGAGCACTCCCCGGCTCAACGCCCTCGGCCGCCATTTGAATGCGTGACAGAAAATGCGTCCAACCTTTTACGTGATCAGCAATTTCTGCTGCAGGCAGGTCATAGTGCGTGAACTCCAAAAGAGTGCCATTATCCTTAGGTGTCAGCTTAAATTCAACTGTACTGGAACCTGGAGGGACAGCCTTGGAGCGCTCCCACCCCCATGTCATAACTACTTTCTCGTTGGGAGTAATCTCTTTGTACTCACCTATTGCAATATCGCTGCCATTCAAATCGATACGGAATTTGCCCCCGATGCTCGGATCAAGCAGAACGTTTTGTCCCATCCAACGAATTAACTTATCCGGATCCGTAAAAAATGAGAACAGAGTCTCTGGGCGGCATGCGATAAAAATTTCCTTCTTAATTGTCTCATTACTGCTCGTTGTTTCCATATTTTCTTCTCTCCTCTTCTTCTGCTGCTTTTTTCAGACGCAGCAAGCTATCATCCCAGAAGCTCTCAATGTATTGCATCAACTCGGCGAAACCTTCCCTCCTAATCCCATAGAATCGTTTAGTCCCTGCCCGTCGGACAACGACGAGTCCAGCTTCTTCAAGAACCTTGAGATGCTGTGAAATTGCCGGTGCTGAAATTTCAAAATGCGAAGCAATGGCACTAGAGGTCAGCTCCTCATCACGGACGAGATGTAAAATATCTCGGCGCCTTGGTTCCGTTATCGCTTGAATGGCTTTATCGATCATAACAATAATTTAGCACACACTTAATTAAGTGTCAACTTAAATAATGAGCAAAAAAAGAGACTCCTCCAGAATCTCAAATATGCCAACCTGACGCACAAATTCTTTTCGTTTATTCCACTAACGCTATACTTCGAGGAACTGGAGTCCTCTATTTGCAGGAAAACGAGCTATTTCGCTTCATTGCGGAACTACAGTATGTTATTCGGCCAATTTCCGCCCTGTTGCAGATAATACAGGCTAAATAACGGACCACAGTTCCGCTGGCAGGTGGAAAGTGCGCCTTCCCAGGGGAATAACGGCTTACAGTTCCCCCTGAAAGTGCGCCGAATCTCTTTCTGCAACTAAACAAATAAAATACTGACGGGTCATTCTCCGTTAGGTTTGGTGTTAGCTACTTTCCTAATCCCACACCATCCACCTCTCTATCCACCAAATAGCCAACTTCGACTTCATCGACCACTAACAAATTACATAAAACCCTAGCCGAAGTTCCGCTAAGGCTAGAGTCAGAGGAGCTGGAGTCCTCTATTTGTAGGAAAACGAGCTATTTCGCTTCATTGGGGAACTACAGTACGTTATTTGGCCAATTTCCGCCCTGTTGCAGATAATATGGCTAAATAACGGACCACAGTTCCGCTGGCAGGTGGAAAGCCCCCTTTTCAGGGGAATAGCGACCTGTAGTTCCCAAACATCTCTGCCTACAGCGGCACGACCTGGCGCCAGCCGCCCAGAGCCGTCACATCTTCCGCGCCTGCGGCCGCGTAAGCCTCACAAACAAAGCCCGGGACTTCCGTGCCGTCCCGGAGCTCAACCTTGCCGATCCCCAGCGGAGCCGGGATCGCCGCCGCAAAGCCGCCGAATGCCTCCAGCGGCATTTCCCAAACCTCCAGGGCGATGGCTGCGCCGCCCTGCTCCTGCTTCACGAGCCCCGGCTTCGCCGGCGTGGTCGGCAACTTCACGAGGCTGTACTTCGCAGCGGTCTCATCCTCACGGATGAACCGTGCTCCACAGCCTAGCATCTGCTTCTCCAGCGGGTAGCCACGCATGTGTAAGCCGCAGACCGCGACGAGCGTCGTCGCCTGCGCTGCGGCTGCACTTGCTCCGCTATCTGCGCACACCGATGCGCCTTCGCTCGCGCTAACAGCCTCGCTTGCCGCGCTCGCCCCCGCCAGGATCAGCTCGGCTGCGCCGCAGATCAAGCTCTCCTCTTCGGCAATCCCGAAGAGGGTAATGCCAAAAGGCGTAAGCGGAGCCGCATCGCCCGCCGGTACGGCAACCGCACACCAATCCAGCAAATTGCAATGATTGGTGTAGCGGCCCATCTCCCGATTCGTCTGAATCGGGTCAGCGAGCACCTGCTCGCGGGTCCATGTGCCCCCGCAGGTTGGCATAACAAGAACCGCACCCTGCAGCAGCTTGCGGGCTTCCAGCTTGAAGCGTTGCAGCTTGTGCATCGCTTGGAACACCGATGCTGCGTCATACTCCGCAGCAGAGCCGGAGCGGAGGATCTTTTCCGTCACGGGGTAAGCAACCCCCGGATTCGCCTCAATAAAACCACCTAAAGCCGCCCAGCGCTCAGCCACCCACGGCCCTTCATAGAGAATCGCCGCCGCTTGGGCGAACATCGTAACATCTACGTAGGCGATAGGGAGATTCAGCTCTTTTAATTGTTCCACGGCTCTTTCCCATGCCGCTTCATACTCCGCGGCATAAGGGCCGTAGAACCCGAGCGGACCGTCAGGCAGCAGCAGCGTCTGCGGAAGCTGAGACGCTCCTCGACTCACGCTTCGCGACCACGGGTCCTCGGCGTGAAGACCACGCGCCGCGCCATCTACGGCGAGAGCGTCATCCAAGCTGTGCGCAAAGACGGTTACACAGTCCAAACTCGCACAGGCAGGCACTACCCCTTTGGTTGGCCAGGCGCCGAGACTCGGCTTATAGCCAACCAGTCTGTTCAACGCAGCCGGCACGCGGCCTGAGCCCGCTGTGTCCGTGCCAAGCGAGAAAGCCGCTTGGCCGCGGGCCACGGCGACGGCCGAGCCTGAGCTCGAGCCGCCGCTGATCAGTTCCGGACGCAGCGCGTTGTGCGCGTCCCCGTAAGGACTTCTCGCGCCTACGAGTCCTGTCGCGAACTGATCCAAGTTCGTTTTGCCGACCGGAATCGCTCCTGCGGCAATCAATCTTTCCACAACGCCTGCGTGCTCCGAGGGCGTATAGGCATACTCCTCGCAGCCTGCCGTCGTCGGCACCCCAGCTAGATCAATGTTATCCTTGATCGCGAAGGGAACCCCCCACAGCGGCGCATCCGCCGGATTCAACGCAGCCAGTCCATCCAAATATGGCTGAATGAGCGCCATAGAAGGCGGCGTAATCCAAAGATTCATTTCCGCGTCGTCGGCTGCGCGCTGTACAATTTGATCACCCTTCTTCACTTGCTCACCTGGTGAAACAAGCACTTTCCACACGCTTCCCGGCATAATTCCGCGCACAGCAACTGTACCTGCTGGCAGTTCATCTTCGGGTTGTTCACTTGCCGTTTCTTGTTCAGATACGTACTCCGCTAAACCTTTTGCCTTCCAGCTCTCCCGCTCTTCGTTGAACGCGATTTGCTGCTGTTTGCGGAACGTGGCTGCACTTTCTTCTATAGAACCTAAGAATTGCAGATACTCGCCTAAATCAAAAGTCGTCTCCTGAATATCCGCTTCATAACGGCCACGCGGGAAGTCTTCACGGAGCTGAAGCAGCTCCTCAGCACTCACTTCATAAAACTGAATTTGATCAAAAAATCTTAGCAACCACGGTTTACCCGCCTTAAAACTCTCCGTTGAACGCAGTCGATTCCACATCTGAATCGTACGTCCGACGAATTGATAGCCGCCTGGACCTTCCATCCCATACACACACATGTAGGCTCCGCCAATACCTACGGCATTTTCCGGTGTCCACGTGCGTGCTGGATTATATTTCGTTGTCACTAGGCGGTGACGCGGGTCAACTGGTGTAGCTACAGGAGCCCCCAAATACACATCACCTAAGCCAAGCACCAAATAATTGGCATCAAAAACAATCTTTTTCACATCATCAATCGAATCTAATCCATTAATACGCTGGATGAATTCTAGGTTGCTCGGACACCATGGAGCATCGGGCCGAACCCCCTGCTGATAGCGCTGAATGGCCAGCTGAGTCGCTGGATCATCCCACGAAAGCGGCAAGCGCACGATGCGCGATGGCACACGGAATTCTTCAAGTGGAGGCAGGGCTGCGTCGATTTCTATAACTTTTGCACATGCCTCACTCACAGTGATCAAGTTCGGGTCAATATGAATTTGCAAGGAACGAATGCCAGGCGTTAGATCCAGCACTGGAATCGAGCTGCTCTCCACAATCGCTTGCATCAAAGCCTGCACTTGGAAGCGCAGCAGCAAATCCAGTTCAAGTTCACCGTATTCTACGAGCAGATTTTGATCGCCGCAGCAGCGAATCGTAATCGGGAATCTACGATTAGCTGTTTCATGGAACAGACGCGGGTACTCCGGCGTAATCTCCTTATTCACTGCAGGGAGTAACGCACGGGTAAGCCTCTCAAAATCCCCCTCGCCAATTGCTTGCAAATTACTTTCCTGCAGCTCGCGCAGACTCTCCGCTTCCGAGAGTGTCAGCAGGTGGAACCGGATCGAATCACCCGGATGCAGCTGACCCAGCTTCCAGAACTCCGCCGAAGCCGTTGTTACTGGACAAACGAACCCGCCGAGACTCGGACCATCCGGACCAAGCAAGATCGGCATATCCCCCGTCAAATCCAAGGTGCCAATCGCGTAGGCATTATCGTGAATATTGGAAGGGTGAAGTCCCGCTTCGCCCCCATCTTCACGCGTCCACAGCGGAGCTGGCCCCTTCAAGCGAACACCAGTTCTCGATGAGTTAAAATGCACTTCCCAGCTCGTTTCTGTCAATTGCTCCAAGTACTCCGCTCGCAGGAATTCCCCTGTACAATGCGGTCCAGGAATGACACCAATCGTCCATTCCCTTGTCATTTCTGGACGGTGCTGTACAGCTAGCTCAGCCGCTTCTTGCACAGGGCTGCCGCCTGCGTTAACGCCAAGCACATCACCTGTACGCAGCGCGCGACCGCCGTGCCCGCCGAAGCCTCCCAGCGTGAAGGTCGAGGAGCTGCCAAGAATTTGCGGCATATCAAAGCCACCGCTGACCAATAGATAAGCCCGCATCCCTTCTTTGGCCTCGCCGAAGCTCAGCATTTGCCCACGAGCCGCAAATACCGGCTTATAGAGCACGACGGTTTCCCCATCCAACTCCGCCTGCATATCTGCACCGGTGACGCAGAACCACATATCGCTGCGGAACTTGTAGGAACCTCCGCGCAGCGTCATTTCAAGTCCAGGGGCATCATCCGCATTGCCGAGCAGCTTGTTGCCGATCCGGAATGAGAACGGGTCCATCGGACCGCAAGGCGGCACACCCACATCCCAGTGGCTGATGCGGCCAGGGAAGTCCTGCACCGTAGTTTGGATGCCGCCATCGATGACTTCCAGCGCACGCTCAACGGGCTCGAAGGTATTTAATAACTGCGTGAAGACGTTCCCGACCACGCAATCTTGTTCTTGTAATAACGCCTGCAAATATTGCAGATTCGTAGTAATTCCGTACATACGTGTCTCAGACAGCGCCTCGATCAATTTCTGAATGGCGTCCAGACGGTCTGTGCCGTGTACAATGATTTTCGCCAGCATAGGATCGTATAAGGTCGTAACCGTTAAACCGTCCCTCACCCACGTTTCATTCCGTGCACCAGCCGAAAATACAGCTCGATCCAACTGCCCCGCGCTTGGACGGAACTGCTGCAAGCAATCCTCCGCATAAATCCGCGCTTGCATGCTGTGACCGATCGGCTTGCGGATAAGCGATTGGA
>NZ_JBFTQB010000703.1:0-7547 GCF_056398785.1 Paenibacillus sp. 01T422
GCCTATGTGCGTTCCGTTTCCAAAGGGAAAGCAAGAGTTGAAGTGTCTTCCTATGTAGGCGATGAGGCTGTGTTCCGAGGTAATTTCGTGATCTTTCATTCGAAGAAAGAGCAACATCTAGAGAGGGAGGACAAGCTGCATGCGGATCGCGATTGATGCCATGGGCGGCGATAATGCCCCGAAGATTGTAGTGGAGGGTGCGCTAGCAGCGGCCAAAGAGTGGAAAGACGTACATATCATTTTGGTCGGCAACAGCGCCGCAATTGAAGCCCACCTCACAGAGAGGCCGGCAAATATAAGTATCCGTCACACGGAGGAAGTCATTGAAGCGGAAGATGAGCCTGTGAAAGCTGTGCGACGCAAAAAAGATGCCTCCATGGTTGTAGCGGGTAAACTAGTACGAGAGAAAGAGGCGGAAGCTATGATTTCCGCTGGTAATACAGGCGCATTGATGACGACGGGCTTGCTCGTAGTTGGAAGGATCCCAGGCATTGAGCGTCCGGCTCTGGCGCCGATGATCCCGACAATGGACGGCAATGGTGTCCTTGCTTTGGACTTAGGTGCGAACATGGATGCTACGCCGGAGCAATTGCTCCAGTATGCAATCATGGGCAGCATTTACCGTTTCAAAGTGCATGGCATTGCTAAACCGCGCGTAGGCCTTCTCAACGTAGGAACCGAGGCTGCCAAAGGGAATGAATTAACCAAAACAGCATATCCTTTAATGGAGCAAGGGCCTATTCATTTTGTGGGAAATGTTGAATCTTCTCAAGTGCTGCTATTAAAAATGCAGTTCGCCAAGCTAGAATAGCTTTGCAAAATGATCTGGTTGGCACGATATCTGCCGAAATAAGCCATGGGAAGAGAGATATAACAACATGAACCTAATACCAGTTGGGGTACTTGGTACAGGTAAATATGTACCTGATCGCATATTAACGAATCAAGAATTGGAAACGATGGTTGAGACGAACGATGAATGGATCGTAACGAGAACAGGCATCCGTGAAAGAAGGATCGCAGCTGAAGGGCAAGCAACGTCCGACCTCTGTTACGAAGCTTCATTGATCGCATTGGCCAACGCTGGCATTACTGCGGACCAACTTGATTTAATTATCGTTTCGACCATTACGCCAGATATGTCATTCCCATCAACGGCTTGTATCCTTCAAGAGAAGCTGGGTGCCAAAAGGGCGGCGGCATTTGATTTATCAGCAGCATGCTCAGGCTTCGTATATGGACTAGCTAATGCATCTAATTTCATTGCAACCGGAACTTATAAATATGCCCTAGTCATTGGTGCAGATTGTTTATCCAAGATAACAGATTATACAGACCGGAATACATGCATTCTGTTCGGTGACGGTGCAGGAGCTGTTGTGATAGGCGAAGTGCCAGAAGAGAGAGGTTTCAAGTCATTTGAACTTGGTGCTGACGGTACAGGTGGACCACTGCTGAAAATTGAAGGCGGGGGATCACGCAATCCTGCTTCCCAAACATCGATTGATCAACGTATGCATTACATCTATATGGCTGGTGCTGAAGTTTTCAAATTCGCGGTGCGGATTATGGGGAACGCAGCAGATGAAGTTCTGCGCAAAGCAGGCTGGGACAAATCGGATATCGATTTACTCGTTCCTCATCAAGCAAACATGAGAATTATTCAAGCTTCTTTAAATCGACTAGACATGACGGCAGATAAATGTATGATCAATCTTGATAAATACGGAAATATGTCAGCAGCCTCCATACCTGTAGCGCTTGCAGAAGCAGCTGAGCAAGGCAGATTAACTGAAGGTGATCGTCTTGTGCTTGTTGGTTTTGGCGGAGGCCTGACTTGGGGCGCAACCGCGATGGTTTGGTAGGTTAGTCCATTTTATACATCTAATTCATCTATATTATTTAAAATCTATTGCCAAAGGGGATCCTATTCTCGTATGGGTAAAATTGCTTTTGTTTTTCCTGGCCAAGGTTCGCAGTCAGTAGGAATGGGTCATGATTTATACACGAATCATCCAGCTGCCAAAGCTTATTTTGACCGCGCGGATGAAGCGCTGGGCTTCTCCTTGTCTGATCTGATCTTCCAAGGTCCAGAGGACCAACTGAAGATCACGTACCACACGCAGCCTGCACTGCTGACAACAAGCATCGCTTGTCTGGAAGCATTCAAGGCTGCGGGCATTACCCCAGACTATGTCGCTGGACATAGTCTCGGTGAATACAGCGCGCTCGTCGCAGCAGGCGTGCTCGGTTTCGAAGACGCGGTCCGCATCGTGCGGGCCCGCGGCGAGTTCATGGAACAGGCCGTCCCTGGCGGCCTGGGCGCGATGGCGGCCGTGCTCGGAGCCGAGCGCGAAGCGCTTGCGGAGCTGTGCAAGGCCATCACAAGCGGCGGCTCCGTCGTGGAGCTCGCCAATGTGAACTGCCCGGGACAGATCGTCGTCTCGGGCAGCAAAGAAGGCGTGCAAGCGGTTGTCGAACGCTGCAAGGAAGCTGGAGCGAAGCGGGCCATACCGCTCGAGGTGAGCGGACCTTTCCACTCTTCGCTCATGAAGCCGGCTTCGGAACGTCTCGCAGAAGTTTATTGAGTTAGGATCAGGAACGGTGCTTGCCGGTCTGATCAAAAAAGTCGATAAAACGGTGAAGATCGTGTCGATCGGCAGTGGAGAAGCTTTGGAGAAGTATTTGAAGGAGACTGATGACGATCATGCTAACAGGTAAAGTAGCACTGGTAACCGGGGCATCCCGCGGGATTGGGCGAGCGATTGCTTTGCATTTGGCTGAGCATGGCGCAGATGTTGCTGTGAATTATGCAGGAAGTGAAGCCGCTGCTGGAGAAGTAGTAGCAGCGATTGAGGCAATGGGGCGCAAGGCCATTAAACTTCGTGCTGACGTGAGCAGCTATCAGGAGTCTGAGGAATTAGTTAAGCAAACCATTGAAAAATTTGGTAAGATTGATATTCTTGTGAATAATGCAGGTATCACCAGAGACAATCTAATCATGCGAATGAAGGAAGAAGAGTTTGATCAAGTCATTGCTACAAATCTAAAGGGTGTATTTAACTGTGTTAAAGCTGTTACACGCCCTATGATGAAGCAAAGATCCGGTCGAATAATTAATATATCTTCTGTAGTTGGCGTGCTCGGAAACCCGGGTCAAGCCAACTATGTAGCAGCCAAAGCCGGGGTTATTGGTTTAACCAAGGCTACGGCGAGGGAGCTTTCCACTCGGGGCATTACCGTTAATGCGGTGGCGCCAGGTTTTATTGAAACCGATATGACCGACAAGTTGTCAGCCGAGATGCGCGAGCAAATGTTAAAGCAAATTCCGTTGGAACGCCTTGGTCAACCAGAGGAAATCGCGAAGGTTGTTCGCTTCCTGGCATCCGACGATGCATCCTACATGACAGGCCAAACACTTCATGTGGATGGCGGCATGTACATGTAAGATTCACCAAAAAGAGAATCTCCAAATTGCCTACTGGCAATCTGTCAAAGATTCTCGTATAATACCAAAGAGGAGGTGAACCGGATGTCCGACGTATTGGATCGTGTTAAACGAATTGTAGTCGATCGTCTAGGGGTTGATGAAGCTGAAGTCACCCTCGAAGCATCTTTCAAAGAAGATCTTGGTGCTGATTCTCTCGATGTAGTTGAATTAGTAATGGAATTAGAAGATGAGTTCGATTTAGAAATTTCAGATGAAGATGCTGAGAAGATTACGACAGTAGGAGAAGTTACGAATTACATAAAATCTCATACGTAATAGTCTACAGAGTCCCGTTTCTAATCAAGACTAAAGAATCCCGCCGGATGGACCGTTTCGTACAATTCGCCGTAGCTGGCGCGCTGAACGCTCTGAAGGACGCGAACTTGAACCTGAAAGAAGATACAGATCCAGAACGCGTTGGGGTTTCCGTAGGATCTGGAATCGGCGGTTTGAACACGTGGGAAGAGCAGCATAGAATCCTTTTGGAAAAAGGTCCAAAACGTGTTTCTCCGTTCTTTATCCCAATGATGATCGCGAATATGGCTTCGGGTCACATCTCGATGGTTACAGGAGCTAAAGGACCGAACTCAACAGCGGTTACAGCTTGTGCGACAGGAACGCATTCCATCGGTGATTCTTTTAAAATGATTCAACGCGGCGACGCGGACGTTATGATCTGCGGCGGAGCAGAGGCGACGATTACGCCGATTGGTGTGGCTGGTTTCTGTGCGTTGCGCGCGATGTCCACTCGTAATGACATGACAGATCCGGATCCGGATGGAGCAGCACGTTGTATGGTGAAAGCGATCAAGGATGCAGGTATTGCACCAGATGAGATCTCTTACATTAATGCTCACGGAACATCAACACCAGTTGGTGATAAGTCAGAAACAACAGCGATCAAAAAAGCGTTTGGCGATCATGCCTACAAAGTAGCGGTTAGTTCTACGAAATCGATGACAGGACATTTACTTGGTGCTGCCGGAGGCGTGGAAGCTGTAATCTGTGGTTTGACAATCGCTAACAGTTTGATTGCACCTACGATTAATCTGGTAAACCAAGATCCGGAATGTGATCTGGATTACGTACCGAACAATGCACGACAAGCAAAAGTTGATATTGCGATGTCCAATTCATTTGGTTTTGGTGGTCACAATGCAACGATTATTATGAAAAGGTTCCAAGCATAATTTGCCTGCCTGCGAAGAAAGATAACGAAATAGCATTCTCTCTGGGTGGTGAATTAAGCAATGAACCGCAATGTTAAGGAATTGCAGCAGCGGATTGGCATCACATTTCGCAAATCAGAGCTGCTGAAGCAAGCTTTTACCCATTCTTCTTATGTGAATGAGCATCGTATTGCTGGACATAAAGATAATGAGCGTCTGGAATTTTTAGGAGATGCCGTATTAGAATTAACCGTTTCGGAATTTTTATATGATTCTTATCCTGGGCGTTCGGAGGGTGAGTTGACGAAGCTGCGAGCATCAATTGTTTGTGAGCCGTCACTCGTTACGTTTGCTGAAGATTTGGATTTCGGTGCTTTTGTGTTACTAGGCAAAGGGGAAGAATTGACTGGCGGACGTAACCGCCCAGCTCTTCTTGCCGACGTTTTTGAATCCTTCATTGGTGCTTTATATTTGGATCAAGGCATAGATGTAGTAAAGATCTTTCTGAAGAAGCATGTATTTGCGAATATCTCCAGTGAAGGTAAGTTGCTCGTTATTGATTACAAGACTCAGCTGCAAGAGCATACTCAGCATCACGGAATGGGTTCTCTGGAATACCGGATTGTGAATGAGCGGGGACCTGCTCATGAGCGTGAGTTTGTAGCTGAAGTACACATGGATGCCGACCTTCTAGGAACCGGAGCGGGACGTTCCAAGAAAGAAGCTGAGCAGCAGGCTGCTGCGCAAGCTTTGTTGAAATTGAATGTGACCGTTCAGCGGTAAGTCATATAGCACAAAGAGGCAGCTGATGCTGCCTCTTTTGTTTTTTTCTCTTATTTTTGGAAGGGATATGTTACAATAATTGCTGAGGTGAGACCATGTTTTTAAAACGGATTGAATTATCCGGGTTTAAGTCTTTCGCAGACCGGACGGAGCTGGAATTTGTGCGCGGTATAACCGCGGTTGTAGGTCCGAATGGGAGCGGAAAAAGTAATATTTCCGATGGCATCCGGTGGGTGCTGGGGGAACAAAGTGCGAAGTCTTTGCGTGGCGGTAAAATGGAGGATGTTATTTTTGCGGGCAGTGATGCGCGCCGGGCTGTCAATTATGGGGAAGTATCGTTGACACTGGATAACACTTCACAATCGCTTCCGCTTGATTTCAATGAAGTAACGGTTACTCGCCGCGTACATAKGAGTGGGGAAAGCGAATATTTAATCAATAAGCAGCCCTGCCGCCTGAAAGATATAACGGAATTGTTCATGGATACAGGTATCGGGAAAGAAGCCTATTCCATTATTGGACAAGGACGTATTGAAGAAATTTTAAGTACGAAATCAGAGGATCGTCGAGGCATTTTTGAAGAGGCTTCGGGGATTGTTAAATATAAATCACGGAAAAAGGAAGCAGAGAAGAAATTAAATGATACAGAACAAAATCTGCTCAGGATCCACGATTTGGTTTCAGAGTTAGAAGACCAGATAGAACCTCTGCAGGAGCAGTCGGAGAAAGCGATTCGCTACAAAGATTTGCGTGAGACGCTCAAAAGCAGTGAAATTGCCATGTATGTGTATCAGATTGATCAGATATATTTGTCTTGGAATGAAGCCTCGCAGAAGCTGGAGAAGCTGGTCAAGGAGCAAACAGAGCTTTCAACCATTGTGAATCAGCACGATGCGCATTTGGAGAAACACCGATGGGAAACCCGCAGGCTGGAAGAGGAGCTAGAGAAGCTTCAGGAAAGTTTGCTTGTTCTGAGCGAAGAGTTTGAGAAGTGCGAGGGACACGGTGAGGTACTCAAAGAGCGTAAGAGAAATTACGTGGCCAATCAGCAGCAGCTGAGCAGCACAGTTGCCTTGCAGGAACAGCGCAAAATAGACAAGGAAGCGGAACTTAGCGAACAGCGTGAGAAAATCATTCAAATTGGTGCCCAACTGTTTGAGTTCCAAGCGAAGCTGACGGCCGAAGAACAGAGATTGCTTGGGGTTAATGGAGGAATTAGCGCTTCACCGGAAGACCAATTAAAAGGTGAACTGTTAGAAACCCTGAACCGGATGGCGCAAGCACGAAACGAAATTCGTTATGCTGAGCAGCAAACAGAAAGCATCGGGCGAAGGCTGGAAAGGCTTGATGATGAGCGCCAAAAATGGGCAGATCAACGCGAGAAAATCACCGTTCGCAAGCAGGAATTAACGACAAAGCTTGAAACGACGGTTAAAGAAATCGAAGACATCAGACAGCAATATGTCCAACTGACGCAAAGCTTGAAAAATAAGCAGGGCTTGCTCGATGATGCATTAGGTATGGTACGTAAATGGGAGCAGAAGCTGGATGCACTGACGTCACGCCGTGACACCATGAAAGAAATGGCCAACGACTATGACGGCTTTATGCAAGGCGTTAAAGAGGTGCTGAAAGCGAAGGGCCGCAAGGATTTGCGGGGGATACGTGGTGCTGTTGCTGAACTCGTGAAAGTGCCGGCTGATGTGGAGATCGCGATTGAAACTGCTTTAGGCGGAGCTTTACAAAATATCGTGGTCGAAACCGAAGCTGACGGGCGTGAAGCGATTTCCTTCTTGAAGCGTCGTCAAATGGGACGGGCAACGTTCTTGYCCATGAATGTTATCCGCGGGCGCTCGATTTCGGACAACGAGATCAGCTCTTTAAGATCGGCTAAAGGCTTTATAGGTATTGCTGTAGATCTGGTATCGTTCGATTCTACTTATCAGAACATCTTCTCTAGTTTACTTGGGAATGTTGTTGTTGCCCAAACCTTAGAAGATGCGAATCATATTGCGGCAAAAGCACAATATCGCTATCGGGTTGTGACGCTAGAAGGTGATGTAGTTAATCCCGGCGGTTCGATGACGGGGGGGAGTTTGCAGAAG
>NZ_JBFTQB010000704.1:0-3477 GCF_056398785.1 Paenibacillus sp. 01T422
ATCCTGAAAATCATCGGTGTTGCCTACATTGCTGAGTTTGGTGCACAAATCGTGCGAGATGCTGGACAAGAATCCATCGCCTCCAAGATCGAACTCTCTGGGAAAGTGCTCATTATGGTGATGGCGATCCCGATCATTACCGTCATCATTGAGACTGTCGTTAAGCTGCTCCCTGCTTAGATGATCCATTTAGGAGTGACTCAAATGAACCTACTTTATTCGCGCCAGAAGCTGAACAACCGCTGGATCATCTTATTCATCATGACAATGGCATTGTGGCTAGGAATGTCGAACTTCACGACCGCTGAATCGCCGACAGACGTCATCATCAAGGAGCAAGCTCAACATTTGAATACGGAGCCTGTCGAGCAATATTGGGATAAGCTCATGAAAGATTACGGGGGCTACTTTCCCGAAAGCAAGACGCCAACCTTCATGGAACTGCTCTTGGGCACCAAGGGCATCAGCATGAAAAGCATATTTAAAGGACTTTTACGCTACGTGTTCCATGAAATTATCATTAACGGCAAGCTGCTCGCTTCCATTGTGATTCTGACGATTTTCAGTATGATTCTCGAAACGCTGCAAAGCTCCTTTGAAAGAAATACGGTAAGTAGGCTTGGCTACTCCATTACGTATATGGTCCTGATTATTATCGCAATCAATTCCTTCAGCGTGGCAATCGGGTATGCCAAAACCGCAATTACATCGATGATTGAATTCATGATTGCAATCATGCCTTTGCTGCTAACCCTGCTAGCTTCTATGGGAAATGTGACCTCAGTAGCCATCTTGCATCCGCTCATCGTTTTCATGATTCACTCAGTCGGCACAGCGATTTATGTCTTTGTTTTTCCGTTATTGTTCTTTTCGGCCGTTCTGCACATCGTGAGCTCGTTAAGTGAGAAATACAAAGTCACCCAGCTGGCAAACCTGCTTCGTACAATCAGTCTTAGCATGCTAGGGGTCTTCGTCACTGTTTTCCTTGGCGTGATTTCGATACAAGGCACTGCCGGTGCGGTGCGAGATGGCGTAGCCATCCGGACAGCCAAATACATCACAGGGAACTTTGTTCCGGTGGTAGGGCGATTATTCTCCGATGCAACGGAGACGGTCATAGGTGCATCTTTGCTAGTAAAAAATGCGATTGGTCTTGTCGGAGTTGTCATTCTGATCATGCTGTGCGCGTTCCCGGCGATCAAGATTTTGACTTTAGCGTTTATCTACAACTTATCCGCTGCGGTTATGCAGCCCTTGGGAGACAGCCCGATCATTGGTTGCTTGCAGACGATTGGAAAAAGCTTGATTTACGTTTTCGCAGCTCTGGCTGCTGTCAGCTTAATGTTCTTTCTGGCTTTAACGATCATGATTACGATCAGTAACGTTTCGGTGATGATGCGGTGAAAGGAGATTCGCTATGGACTGGTTAGGCGGATGGCTGAAAACGGTCATTATGGTCATCATGCTGGCTACCTTCGTTGATCTTCTACTCCCCAGCAACACCATGCAGCGCTATGTGAAAACAGTCATGAGCTTATTCATCTTATTAACTCTTTTAACGCCCGTCTTGCAGCTGTTTCAGAAAGATTGGGATGTGGATCAATTGCTAACTCAAGCGGAAAAGCAGCAAAACGATAAGACGATGTTAGCAAGCGGAAGCGGAGGGAGTCCCTGGATGAAATCACTTGATGTGATCACGAAGGATGCTCAGAAGCTCCAAGCAGCGGGTCAAGAGCAATCGCAGCAGATGATCCAGACGCAGCTCGCCGGACTGATGAAAGAGGATATACAGAAACAGACAGACCTAACCGTCCAAGACGTTCAGGTAGTCGCGCAAATTGACAATAACGGGAAACCTGCTATCACGAAAGTCAGGGTCACCCTTGATGATATAGAAGTCAGAAGCAAGCCAAGTCCTGCTGCTGGGTCCAAAAGTATTGCTGTCATGGAACCGGTTAAGCCCATTGATCCAATAAGGATTAAAGCGAATGAGAAAGAAACAACGGCATCGGCCCAAGCTGCAATACCTTACGAGCAGGAGGTTGAACGACTGAAACAAGGCATTACGCGCAATTGGCTGGTTGAACCTGCACGCATTGATATCCAAGTTGAACAAGGGAATGGAAGGATTGCGAGGTGAATCGATGGGAACATTGCTGCAATGGATGGAGAACAAATTCGGCGGAGGTCCGGGAGGACCGAAACGTAAGAACACACTCTTATGGGTCATCATGATCGGACTCATGGGAGCGGCGCTGATGATTATGAATGCATTTATGACTGTAAAAGAGGTTGATCCCATCACTGCGGGCAGAGCCTCTCCGCCTCCCAGTAAAGAAACATTTCTCAATAATACATCCAAGGAAAACTCGGCCTTTCACGAATATGAACTGGCGTACCAGTCGCAGCTCAAAGAAATTTTACAGAAAATCGTTGGTGTTGGCGATGTTGAAGTACTGGTCACAATTGAGTCAACGGAGGAAATGACCGTCGACAAAAATTACAATGATAACCAGCAAATGACGACAGAACGCGACAATGGCGGGGCGACTCGGAATATATCCCAGGTCACGCGAAGCGGTGAAGTGGTTATCTATCAAGTGTCAGGCGACCAGAAGCCGCTTGTGCTCAAATATATCAAACCTAAGATCAGAGGGGTTATCGTTGTTGCGAAGGGTGCCGAGAATCTGACGGTGAAGAAGATGATTTCGGAAGCCGTCGAGCGGGGACTAGATGTCCCAGTGAATCGTATCTCCATTTTACCCCGGAAAACTGGGGAATGAATCAATAAATCCAATAGGTAATCAAAATTGAGGAGGAATATAAAATGAACGCAAAAAGACAAACAATTTGGCTCGTATCTATGCTCAGCTTGATGGTGGTGCTTTCCGCGTATTACTTGTTCACCGAGGATGTGAATAAACTCGATCTCGCATCTACGGAAACGTCGAAGCAGAGCCAAGAAGTGAAGATTGATATGGCGCAGGTTGACACGGCAAATGCAGCAAAAACAGACGTAAAAGCAACAACTGGCACAGATACAAAAGTCGACACGAAAGCTGTAACACCGCAAAATYCAACAAAAACAGACGTTAAAACTGACGCGAAAACGGATGTTAAAACAGATGTCAAAGCAGATGTCAAAAGCGATGCAAAAACAGACGTTAAAACCGATACAAAAGCTGATGTGAAAACGGACGATCAAGTGTTGAAGCAAATGGAGGAGCAAGCCAAAACAACATCAGCAAGCGACTTCTTCACAAATGAGCAAATGAAACAAAGTGAATATTTCGCCAAAACTTCCTCCGATTTAATGGAAATTATCATCGATACGAAAAAGACACCTGAAGCTGTGGCAAAAGCTACGAATGATTTATCCAAATTGACAGATGTTCAAGAAAAAGTTGAAAATCTGCAAGATGTGCTGATGAAAGACTTCCCACAAGCGATCGTCAATCAAGAAGGTAACAAGTGGAA
>NZ_JBFTQB010000705.1:0-7446 GCF_056398785.1 Paenibacillus sp. 01T422
TCCATAATAGTTGACGATTGCTCGCCTTTATTCTGAATGCTTAATAGCTCATTGACTTGCTAGCGAGATTATAAATAATCTCTTATTTTTGAACGATTTCTCGTTCRTGCTTACTCACTCGTTGTTCAGTTTTCAAAGATCAATTTCTTCCTTATTCATCCATCGCCTTCAAAAGCGACCTGATCAATATACCACATCAGCCTATTCGATTGCAAGAACTTTTTTTCAGTTACTTT
This sequence comes from Paenibacillus sp. 01T422, assembly GCF_056398785.1. Classification (NCBI taxonomy): domain Bacteria; kingdom Bacillati; phylum Bacillota; class Bacilli; order Caryophanales; family Paenibacillaceae; genus Paenibacillus; species Paenibacillus sp. 01T422. The sequence continues at coordinate 237 of NZ_JBFTQB010000705.1, forward strand.
CGTTCTTTCGTTCGACCGCCGAAGCGACAAGAAGTAATATAACAAATACGCAAAGGCATTGCAAGTCTTTTTATAATTGTAAAATATGGTAACAAAAAAAGCCCCGGCGCGTAATGCACCAGAGCTTAAAGCTTTTTAACCTTGACTTCCTATAAAGATGTAACGAGCTAGAACAAGAATCGCTAGAACCCACATGAGCCAGTGAATGGAATAACGCTTCTCACTTTTGCCACCCAAGTTCGCTGCTGCTGCCAATACCACATAAGTAACGATACCAAAGGAAATACCATTCGCAATATTGTAAGTGAAAGGCATCAATACAATAGTAAGGAACGCTGGGATCGCGATAACGAAGTCTTGGAAGTCAATCTCACGAATCGATTGCACCATCAGAACACCAACAACGATTAAGGCAGCCGCAGTAGCGGAACCAGGAATCAACATCGCAATTGGAGCGAGGAATAGAGCAAGCAAGAAACATACGCCCGTAGTCACGGCCGTCAAACCAGTACGTCCACCCTCTGCTACACCTGCTGCGCTTTCTACAAATACAGTAACAGTACTTGTTCCAACTAATGCACCACCGCTAACACCGATTGCATCAACAAACATCGCTTTACCTACACGCTTATTGCCTTCTTCTTTATTCTTCATAATTCCAGCGCGACTCGCTGTTCCAACCATCGTGCCAAATGTATCAAACAACTCAACGAACGTAAATGTAGCAATAACGGAAACGATCCCCGTTGTCATAATCCCTGCAAAATCAAAGTCACCAAAACGAAGCTTACTTAAATCCGGAACCCATGTCGTATCTGCACTTGATAAGGCACCCAGATTAACCATACCCATGAAGTAGCCAATAATTGTAGTAGCCAAGATACCGAACAAAATTGCACCGCGAATGCGCAGCACCATAAAAATGGAAATCAACAGAATACCAACAATCGTTAGAATAACGCTTTTATCTTCTAATGAACCCATATGAAACACCGTTTCAAATGAAAGAACATCTGTAAATTGATGTGCCTTGATATCTTTGCCGCTTTCTACAGCAACAGTAAGAATACCGCTGTTTTTGAAACCAATCATGGCGATAAACAATCCGATACCCACCGTAATCGCATGCTTCAAGCCATCTGGAACAGCGACAAGGAGCATCTGACGAATTCTGGTCAAGGTTAAAATAATAAAGATGATCCCCGAAATAAATACAGCAGTTAACGCCATTGAAAACGTAAACTTACCTTGTGATGTCAAGATAATCGTTGCAAAATAAGCGTTCAAGCCCATTCCCGGCGCAAGAGCAACAGGAAAGTTAACGAATAACCCCATAGCAATCGTCATAACACCAGCAGCAATCGCCGTAGCCAAGAAAATCGAAGTCCAGTCTCCACCGGTAGCTCCCGATTTAAAAGCACTCAGCACATCTGGGTTGACTGCAAGGATGTAAGCCATTGTCATGAACGTAGTAATCCCCGCCATGATTTCTGTTCTTACGGTTGTGCCGTTTTGTTTCAATTTGAAAAAGCGATCCATTTTTCCTACTCCTCCTAAAACGAATGGTGGGAACAGCAAAAAACCCGGAATCATGTTGCCTGATTCCGGGTACGAAAAAGGAGCTTCCCTATGAGAGTTGCCCCTTCTATGCATAGCACAAAAAGTCGTAGTAACTCACACAGATTCCGTCCTTTTTTTCGTAGCCAGATCATTTGCGGTGATCTCGTAGAAACTCTCGGGCCAATCCCCAAGATTATACGAAAAACTGTTATCCATTTCACATTTTAGTGCGGAAATAACCCTTTGTCAATAAAAAAGACGAACGTTCCTGGGTTAAAATTTCCCAGAACGTTCGTCTTTTCCAATTTATCTATTCCCACTCAATCGTAGCTGGCGGTTTGGACGTAATGTCGTAGACAATACGGTTTACATTCTCAACTTCGTTCACGATACGAACCGAGATTTTCTCCAGCACATCCCACGGAATACGCGCCCAGTCGGCGGTCATACCGTCGATGGAAGTAACTGCCCGGATACCTACAGTGTAGGAGTAAGTTCTAGCATCTCCCATAACCCCAACGCTTTTCATGCCCGGAAGAGCCGTGAAGTATTGCCAGATCTCACGATCCAGGCCTGCTTTGGCGATTTCGTCGCGCAGGATGGCGTCGGATTCACGAACAATTTTCAACTTATCCTCGGTTACCTCGCCAAGCACACGAATAGCCAGACCAGGACCTGGGAATGGTTGTCTCCACACGATCGCTGCAGGAAGACCGCACTCTTCGCCCACTTTACGGACTTCGTCTTTGAACAAAGTTTTGAGCGGCTCGATCAGCTTGAACTTCATATCTTTCGGCAATCCGCCTACGTTATGATGCGATTTGATGGTTTGAGCTGTAGCTGTACCACTTTCTACGATATCCGTGTAAAGCGTACCTTGTGCCAGGAACGTAAAGTCGTCGAATTTGCTGGACTCTTCTTCAAACACGCGGATAAATTCGGTACCGATAATTTTACGTTTTTGCTCTGGATCGTCTACGCCGACCAATTTGCCGAGGAAACGTTCACGCGCATCGATTTTGACCACATGCATATCGAATTTTCCAACAAATGTCTCCATAACGCTTTCTGCCTCGCCTTGACGCAGCAAGCCATGATCAATGAACATACAAGTGGAACTGTACCGCATGGATATTACGTTCACGATTGCTCATTGCCGCAATTTCAAGGGAATCTGTGCTCGCTTCGATCACGAAACCTTCAGGAAGAACGGAAACGTGGTCGCCGTGGCTCATCCATACGGTTTGCTTCGCTTCCAAACCTTTCACGAGCGGACTTTCATTAGTAAACGAAAGATCTGCCTTACCATATTCACGCGTATGCGCGCGTTCAACTTTACCGTTCAATTGATGAGCAATAAGCTGCATGCCGTAGCAAATCCCCAAAATCGGAATCCCCAAATCAAAAATTTGCGGATCAACAGCTGGAGCTCCCTCACCGTACACGCTGGATGGACCGCCTGAGAACACAATACCCTTCGGCTGAAGCTCGCGAATTTTCTCAACCGTTGTATTGAACGGCAGCAATTCGCTGTACACGCCCAAATCACGAATTCGTCTAGCAATCAGTTGGTTGTATTGGCCTCCAAAATCTAAAACGACGATCATTTCACTCGGTTTACTCATTATCCGACCTCCTAATTTCATAGCGGTTGTACGTTTGTGGGGCTCCCCGAAAAGCAATCGGAATCAGCTACAAAACGTCTCTTCACTTTTTGGGGTACCCTTGTCCGCTTACCGCTATTTATAGGTACTAATTTTAAACATTAGGTACCTAGGATGTAAAGGGGTTTAATGTGTCTTTTGGATGGCTTTCCATATTGCCATAATTTCCCGCTTCGTATAATGCGAAGAATTGATGGCATCATAGCGGATGCTTTCATAGATTAAGGCGAACTTCAACAGCGCTTGTTTGTTTCCTTGATGCTTGAAACTCAAAGCTGTTACATAGTCTCTCACGGTTTGATCCTTAGGTTTGGCGCCATACTTGCGGAATAACTGGAGCCATAAACGATCCATATAAGGAATCATGGGATGAGGATTGTTTAAGCCGTGTTTGTAAAATGGAACGAGCGCTGCGTTAACCAAGAAACCTTTGCGCTTCATCAGAAGGACAACAGCCGCGAGCACAAGAAGGCTCCCTAGCAACAGAATGAGCAGGTTACGATTTGATTTCGCATAATCCATGACTGTATGTTTCGCAGCTTGCAGCCATTCGCTTGAATTCGCTGTAAATTTCCCCGGCACTGGAATGTATACCCGAGAATCCCGGCGTAGGTTCGAACGGTACCCAACCCATAGAAGGGAAATACACTTCCACCCAGGAGTGCGCATCCGAATTACGAACCAGTACTTCTTGAAGCTGATCCGCGCCACTATCAGCCGATTGCAGCGTTCCAGGCGCGAACCCTTTTACCCAACGAGCAGGTACGCCAACAGAACGCAGCATCACAACCATCGACGTTGAGAAATGATCACAATAACCAGTCTTATCCACGAACAAAAAGTGGCTGACAAAGTCCTCGTTGCGGCTTGGAGCCGTCGGCTTCTCAAGGCTGTATGTATAGGTGTGGCTCAAATACTGCTCAATCGCAACGGCTTTGGCATATGCCGTGGCCCGATTCGCTGTTATTTGCTCGGCAATGCTGCGTACCGACCTCGGCAATGTTGCTGGCAGCTGCAAGTACTCGCCTATCTCAGGCGGATAGGCTCCCATATCCGAGTTCAGCAAAGCGGGATCTTCCTTCACAGGCTGCACGGTTATTTTGTAATACGACAAAGGATCTGCAATTTCAGGCAAAACAACTTTACCGCTGAGCGTAGACTTCAGCAGGATGTCCGGTGATAACGGCTTCCCCTTCTCTGTCAGAAGAGAGTCCACACCAAGTAGATTGCCTCCTAAGAACAACTGTTTATTCGGTGACTTGTCACTCCACAAAACCTCTTGTGTAACAAGCCTTCCTGTACCTGTCTGAATAGGCGCTGTATACGGCTCAAGCGTTTGATTCGTTTGGGTCCAGCCTTTGCCGTCGTAGAAGTTTTTGGATTCCCCGCGCCAGTAAGTCAATTCTGAGGTTTTGGCTGTGAAAACCGGGGTCGTGTCTACTTGGAGTGGACCTCCTAAGGACGTATCATTTTGACCGTAGCCTGATTTGGCAAAAGTCCCCCCAGCATGTGTCTCCTCATTGTAAAATTCAAACAAGCGATCCGACATATACGCCCAGCTTACCGGCTTCATCAGAGGTTCCGGCTCGGCTTGCTTAGCCGAATACCATGCGGCTGCGGCTAGCACACCCACTATGGCTGTACTAACGGCCATCCATCTAAAAGCGCTGCCCGGACGAACCGAAGCAAAACCATAGGTTTGCTCAATTCTCGAAAGGTTCAGCAGCGCTAACAGAAGAAGTCCATATCCTATTGTGCGCATGATGCCTTGCACGGTATCCGCACCAAATACCAATTGTAGAACAACCAGATAAATCAACGTGGCGGCGACAAACCATAGGCTGTGCTGTCTCTGCAGCATGAGCGCCTGTATCACGGAAATAAGCAGCGACCAGCCAAGCAAAAAAAGCAAGGTCCTGAGTTCACCGCTGATGAGGTCGAAATGAGCTTGCACCAGATAGCTGGCATCCTGAACAATCGTTCCAACTAAATCAACAATCCACGTTCCGGTGATAAAGGTTTCACGGTTAAACATAAATCCGACGAAAAGCAGGATCAAGATGCCTTTGGCTGTCCATCCCCAAGCATATGGAACCTTAAAGCAATCTATGGCGATGCATAACGCAAAAACGACCAATATAGGGCCGGATTCAATCGACGTATCTGCCATCCATGCCAATGGATGGAGCCATTCTGAAATCAGCAAGAACAGCAAGAGAGAGATCAAGATGTCTCGGAAAAAGGTTTGGTGAATCGGCGATGCTGTGGCTGTGCCAGTCACTGTATTGGCGTGGAAGATGGGTCTCGATGGAATGGCTCCCGAAGGACTAGCAACCTCATCTACCTTACGAGATGATTTCGAAGATGGAAAGAGCATGCGCGAATCGCGCCGTGGTTCAAGCGGTTGCATCCGCGACACCTCCTTGTTTCGGCCACTGGCTACGCGGATGTGGTACTTCCGTGAAGCTGCAGCCTGCGGCCTGCAGCTGCGAAGCCCCCTCTCGCTCAGCGACCGAGAGGGAAGGCTTGGCGTGCACGTAAATCACGTGCACGGAACGGCGCCTGGTGCGCGCATCCGCAATCGCGCGCACCAGCGCCACATCCAGCGTCGATGTGATACACACCATCGACGCATCTGGCGGCAAGGCCGCCGCCTCTTTCCTGACGAGGTCAGGAAAGGCCATGGCGGGCTTGCCGCCCACGCTCGCGAGTACTTCGTACGCGAGCGTCAGGTCCGGGCGAATCGTCGGCGCGATTCGCTTTCCGTTCGAGCTGCTGGCGAAGCCGCAGCTCTCGCGCCCGCCAGCGGCGGCTTCGAAGAAGCCAGCCGCGAGGGCGACGCCCTTCTCCAGCAGCGGCTGAGCCGCTTCTGCTGGGCTCGCCGCAGGCGCCGCATCGAGCAGCAGCATCCGCTTCGCGGAGGCGGCCTGCTCGGGGTCTTTGGTCATCAGCCGGTTCAACCGGGCTGTGGATTTCCAGTGGATGCGGTGATAAGGATCACCGCTGGCATAGTCACGGATACCGCTGATTAGCGGTGTCTCCGCTTTGGGACCGCGGGCGGTAGGCACATCGCCGTCGTCCGCGTGGAAGGTCATGCCGGAGCGGCTGAGCGTATCCGCCTTCGGATAGACGACGCACCGGTGAATCTCATCTCGGTGCGTCCTGCGGACAGCAAAACCGAACATATCCCCGGTGACCGCTTCACAGCCGGAGAAGCGATAAACGCCGCGCATGAGGCTCGTTATTTTATAATGGAAACTTATCGTCGACTGAAACCATGGGAAAAGCAGCTTGCTGTAAATCAGCTGAGCCCCACTTCCTTCATGGACCCACGTTTCTTTGACGACCAGCCAAGGCATTGGCATCCGCGCACGATGCTCGATACCGAGGGTAATTGTGATATCTTCACCCGATACAAATACTTCTCCTGACAACTGTCGGTTGATCGACAGCCCTTTGAAAGCAAAGACATAAAAGAACCCCGCCTGAATCCATATCAGAGTCAAACAGATTCCTAAATACCAAGCCGCGAAACCGCCTTGCCAATAAACCAGCAGAACCGAAAGAACACACCCCACAAAGAGCAGCGACGTTTTACCCCAGCTTTTCATGAATGTGCCCCCTACTTCGACGAAACATAGCGAAGCACTGGAGTTTGTAAGGAAACTAATAGATCTGCTAGTATCCGTTCGACCGACTTACCGATCATCCGGGCTTCAGAAGTCAGAATAAGCCGATGCGCCCACACAGGCAGCACCAAATCCTTAATATCGTCCGGCACAACGAAAGTTCTGCCTTTCATATAAGCGGACGTTTGGGCTGCACGCATCAACGCGTAAGATGCTCTCGGACTTGCACCGAGGTACAAATCTGTATGTTCCCTTGTAGCTAAAGCAAGACGAACGATGAAATCTTTTAACGTATTATCGACATGAATCATAGCTGCTTCTTTTTGTAACTGCACAAACTCATCCTGCACAATAACC
>NZ_JBFTQB010000706.1:0-5805 GCF_056398785.1 Paenibacillus sp. 01T422
GCAACGGACTTTGACTCCGTCATGCCAAGGTTCAAATCCTTGATCCCCAGTTTCTTACATGAGTCATTAGCTCAGTTGGTAGAGCACCTGACTTTTAATCAGGGTGTCGTAGGTTCGAATCCTACATGACTCACCATTTGCCTTATTTACAGCATGCGCGTATGGCGGAATTGGCAGACGCACTAGACTTAGGATCTAGCGGGCGACCGTGGGGGTTCAAGTCCCTCTACGCGCATCATTCCTCTTTAATATATGAGGAACCCCATTATCATGCGGAAGTGGCTCAGGGGTAGAGCATCGCCTTGCCAAGGCGAGGGTCGCGGGTTCGAATCCCGTCTTCCGCTTTTTGGCGCTATAGCCAAGTGGTAAGGCAGAGCTCTGCAAAAGCTTTACCCCCAGTTCGAATCTGGGTAGCGCCTTCTGCCTTTAAGCAAGCCGGAGTGGCGGAATCGGCAGACGCACAGGACTTAAAATCCTGCGATAGGTGACTATCGTACCGGTTCAAGTCCGGTCTTCGGCATTATTTACTTCAATTTCATACGCGCCCTTAGCTCAGCTGGATAGAGTATTTGACTACGAATCAAAAGGTCGGGAGTTCGAATCTCTCAGGGCGCGCCACATAAGCCGGCGTGGCGGAATGGCAGACGCGCTCGACTCAAAATCGAGTTCTAACGAGTGGAGGTTCGAGTCCTCTCGCCGGTATTTTTCGGGATGTAGCTCAGCTTGGTAGAGCACCTGCTTTGGGAGCAGGGGGTCGCATGTTCAAATCGTGTCATCCCGACTTTTTACATCATGCGGGTGTAGTTCAATGGTAGAACTTCAGCCTTCCAAGCTGGTAGCGTGGGTTCGATTCCCATCACCCGCTTTAAAACAAAAAGATCACCTGAGGGTGATCTTTTTGTTTTGTACGGCTAATAATTGGAATACTCCCATACAAATAAGAGAATACGAGAGCGCTAATTTGCGAAAATAGCTCTACGAGCCAAGCAGAGGAACTAGGGTCCTCTATTTCATTATTATTATTATTATTATTTTAAAAAAAGGACTAAGACAAACAGACAAGCATAGGCGAATATACATATACGGATTCATCAAAAGTTGATTATCAACTAGGAGGTGTTTCGGTATGGTTTTTTGGATAATCGTCGTTGTCATTGTTGTAATCGGTTTGTTAATCTTGGTCAGCATGAGGAAGAAAACGGCGGTAGAGTCGACAGCAGTGAAAACACATAAGGAGTGCTCCTACTGTAATGAGGAAATCGAAATCGATGCGGCAGTTTGCAAGTACTGCAGGGGGATTGTCGTAGGCTCAAGCTAACTCGATACATGATAAAAGCAAAACGCAAAAACCTGAGGCGACCTTGCCTCGGGTTTTTGCGCATGAATGCTTTGCTCTGCTTTTCTCTGCTCTGCTCTGCTCTGGCTTCCGCAGAGTAAGCTGCCTTTCTCCTTACGAAGCCATATTCACTTGAAGCTATAACGTGAAAGCGAGCGTCAGATGAATCTAATTTTATACTAATGGTCATAATTAAAAATAGATAATGGATCTTTAAAATAAAGGATTAGAAATATATTCTGTGCTATGAGGCGTCCAACGAGTTCGTGAAGCTGAAGGATAAAAGCGGTCCAATTCTCCCTCATCTACGGGAGTTTCTTATAGAATTGGTAAGGCTCGTGCCCTATACCAGACAACTGGCCTGTGCCTTATTTCAAAGCAACCTAAGCAACGAGAAGTCTTTATGCAATCAGTTGGAGATGTTGGACGAACTGAAATTAGTGCTCATTCCTCTGATAGAAGAAGCACAAAAACGGGGAGAGTTCTCAACCGTCTTTCCGGCAGAAATGATTGCGGATCAAGCTATTCAGACATATATGGGTGTATTAATAACCTGGGGGATGGGGATGGGCGATGATAAGCTCAATACTCAAATGGCTGTTAGTTTCGAGCTGTTTTTTCGGAGTTTGCAGCCGTAAGATCATCCCATTGGCGCTAACGCCCAAAAAAGTGTAACATCATTGTAGTAAAAGAACATGCGCAAATTGCAGCATTCGAAGGAGCTTGAGTCAGTTGAATATAGAATTAAACAATGAAGTGCCGGCCAATTTTGAGGAGTTAAAAAAATCCGCGAATCGTTCATCCAATTGGAGAGAACGTCTGGATGCTGTTGAACAGTTAGGTCAATGGAACGATCAACAGAGCATAAATATTTTGACCCGTATTATGACTAGCGATTCCGTGTATCCCATTCAAGAGATGGCTTATCGCAAGCTTAAAGCTTTTGGTGAAGATGTCCAGCTGCCGCCACGGAAAAAAGGGGATTTGGTCAAAGGAGCAGGCAAGGTATTCGTACGCATTAAAAAAAGCTTGCCGGAAGGTCATACTTTCGAAGAATTCAAAGAAAAGCTCCAAAAAACCAGAACTGACGTGTACGATACGTACGAAGGGGACAAGGAAGCTGACTTTGATAAGTGGCTAGAAACTACTTGGGCTTCATTGCTGCAGAAGTAGGAGTAGTTGCATAATTTCCGCCATTCTAACTCATATTATCGAAGTTACCAATCCATATATGAAGGAGACTTCGAGATGCAGCAGCAAACTCCGTATAACAACACGAATCAAATGGCACCTAACATGAACCATGGGGGCATTAGCGCGCATATGCTGGGCCTTATTAAATCTCACGCCTCCCTATTGACGATGACTTCCGTTGAGGTGACGAACCCTACAGTGCGTCGTGTGCTCGCCTCTCAAGTGCAGAATTTTATCGAGATGGCCTATGAGATTTTCTTGTATCAAAATAGAAATGCCTATTATCAGGTTCCACAGCTTGGGACAGCTGATATGCAGAAAATGCTGAATACCTTCGTCCCAGCGCAAGGCATGCCGCAAATGCCTCCAAATAATCGGGCAACGATTCATTAATAAAATAAAGAACCAGCTTGGGTCCTATAGACCTTGGCTGGTTTTTTCATTACTTCTTTTTCATGGCCATAGACGCAAAAGGGCACTTAGGAGCTACACTTTCATCATCACGCAGAAAATATTGCTCCCACTCCAGATTGTCGGTCTGACCGTACCACTTGAGTGAGGGATGTGCTGGGACGCCGTCATACTCGACCAACTTTTGGCGAATCAAGTTTTTCATATTGCGTCCGAAAGCGGTTGAATCATTGATTTCTTCGAAAACCCACCGAGGTTGGAATGTGATTAGGAAACAAGGCGTACGCCTGCTTCGGCGAACTTGATGGGCAGGTGTTCCGCAAAAGGCGAAATAGGGATGCCCGCTATAACAGAACTCCCATGCATGGTGGGAGGGATCTTGAGGAATGTGTGCGGGCCAGGGGACCGGATCTTTGGCGCTTACCCTACTCAAAACGGACCAGAAGGCCTGCTCGTAATCTTCTACGGTGAAGTCAGCCTCCATGTCTTCCGGCGTTTCAAAAAATATCACAAGCGAAGCATACCGGCCGGTATCACGGGAGCATTCTCCGTATTGCTGCAGTAGCTGCGCAGCTTCTTCAATTGTTTTATCAGATCTGGGATCTGATGCAAATCCGAACCGCAAGCTGTCCGTGAGAAAACCCTGCCTCCCTGGTATGCAGGGATACATCCGATTTTCATCTGCAATCATCTGCCCGAATTTGCGAAAGGCATCTTGCTGCCAATCAGGCAGCTCATTTGCATAGCGGTCCAGCCAACTCTTGGATTTCAAATAAACCATAACCAAACCCTCCTTCTTCCATTCGGAGCATAGTATGCTGAGTGGAAGAGTTGGGTGATTGCCTACATGATTTCAACCTCAATAGATGAGCACTTGAACCCATTACATGCGCTCTCGGAGCACGGACAAGCAGATACCGCTATGATTAAATCCATTTCCGCCCGGAGTTCAATGTAATCGCCAGCCTTCGATAGCGGCCTCTCTATGGCGATTTCCCCCGTTGTTTGTATAATGGTATTCATAAACAAATTGATGGGGTAATGTTGGTCAGGTGCGGGAACTGCGAACTCGGCTAAAGCCTGATTCAGGTTATGATAGCAGCTCGCATGATCCTTTTTATTATATAGCACCTCGTACATTTCGCTGCGGCAAGCTGGATTAATGAAATCATGCTGACCTACTTGATCAGTTACTACTGATAGCATTGGCTTGTATGTATTGGTATAAAGCAGGTCACCTGGCTTCACTTTCAATTTATGAAGGGCGTCCATCGTAACTCCAGGGTCCAAACGTTCCCTAATGTCGTTTTCATGGTAGGCGACAAAGTCGGCAACCTGCTCGCCTTCTACATCGGTTATTCTAACTGTTTGACCCTTGTTGAGCCTAAAACCAAGCCCTTGTGTGGGCGGAATTCGCCATTTTTGTTTAATCATAGGTGCCTCCAGCCGAGTTTATGGAAATTACTTTAACAGTATGGCTTCAGCAGGAGACTGTCATGCAAGTTGACTGGCAGAATTGAAGCAGAAACTTAGGGTGTTATTTTGCATCAATCCCTTTACCTGTGTAAGATAATAGAGAATCAATATTTGGATGAGGGGGATTTCATGGTTTTCGGTGCGCGTGTTTGGAAAACGGGTATCGCCGTTGCTTTGGCCTTATACATAAGTGCCTGGCTTAATTTTACTCCTCCTGTCATTGCCGCTGTTGCTGCCATTTTTGCTATGCAGCCTTCGATTTACCGGTCGTGGCGCTACTTTTTGGAGCAGCTGCAGACGAATATACTTGGTGCGGCATTGGCGCTTCTGGCGGGTATGTTTTTCTCGAATAATGTCATTGCAATTGGCATTGTCTGTATTATTGTCATTATCATCAGTCTTAGAATGCGTATGGAAGAAACAATTGGTCTTACTTTGGTTACCGTTGTTGCGGTGATGGAGGCTTCTGGAGAATGGGAGTTTGCGCTGAACCGACTGCTGCTTAGTTTAATTGGTATCGGATGCGCCTTTGTGGTGAATATTTTCTTCTTTCCGCCTAAGCCCAAGGAGCAGTTCGCTGCCCAGATACAGACTATTTTCAGCAAAATGTCACTACTCCTTCGCACCGTTATCTCTAATGAAATGAAGGAGACCGTGTTTCGTGAGGAAAAAGAAAGCCTTCGCAGTAGTCTGAAATCCTTGTCGGAGAAATACAGGCTCATGGAAGAAGAAATCAAAAGGCTTAAAGGCAAGGGGAATGGCTTCAGCCGCATTCGCGAGCTTGTTGTATACAAACAAAAGCTGCTCGCTATGTATAAAGGAGTAGAAGTTCTTGAAGCCGTAGATGAGCATTACTTTCAGGCGGCTCGAACGGAAGCGATTGACGATTATTTTGATAAACATATGGAGAAACTAATCAAATTCCACGAACATGTGCTGCTGAAATTCGACGATAAGCTGAAAGATGACAGCACAGACGGTTTGGAAATGGAAGCTGAGAATGATCGTTTCATGACTGTCCTTATTGACCGTTATACCAAACAGCCGCAGGGATTGCTGCGTTTGTCCGTAGTTGCTGCCGCTATGTATGACTATGGCCATCAGGTTGCACGATTGGATAAGCTTGTCGAGTATGATCATCGTGGTGAAAATGAAGAGAGAGAGCCCCTGGAATTACTGCTTAAAGGTATCAGGTTAAAATAGTTCTCAGCAAAGAACCCTTGGAGCCTCACAGTTGTCAGTTGAAATCTGGCGCTAGGAGGTTCTTTTCATAAAATGAAGGACAAGGGTTGCTTTCCAAATTTGTATGTGCTATATTATGATTCTTGTTCCAAACGGAACGGGCCGCAAGCAGAGATTAAGATCTGAACGTGTTGAATATCTTCACG
>NZ_JBFTQB010000707.1:0-6207 GCF_056398785.1 Paenibacillus sp. 01T422
CCTCACTTATCTTCTCACTAAAATGCATCCTTCGAACCAAATAATACAAAAAATGTTTTGAAAATTATTTTAAACTCAAGAAGTATACTTTTTTTGTTTATATACTCTAAATCCAACTCAACCATCTTCTCAAATCCCACATTGTTTCTCCCACAAATCTGCCACAAACCCGTACAGCCTGGTGTGACCAATAAACGCTGCTTATGATAACTACTATAGAACTCTACTTCTCGAACAAGTGGAGGTCTAGGTCCTACAAGACTCATATCACCCTTTAAGACATTCCAGAGTTGGGGAAGCTCGTCTATACTTGATTTCCGAATAAACTTCCCGACCTTAGTGATCCGTGGATCTTCTTTTATTTTGAACATATGTCCTTCAATCTCGTTCTTTGCTTGAAGGTCCTCAAAAAGCTCCTCTGCGTTGCTAACCATGGATCTAAATTTATACATTTTAAATAACTTCTCATGTTTGCCCACACGCTGTTGGTAGAAAAAAACAGTTCCATTTGGATCTTCAAGTTTTATAAGTAACGCAGTAATAAGAAATAATGGGAATAACAAAAGTATGCCACTACAGGCACCCGCAATGTCTATTATGCGCTTAGTCAACAAGTACAAAGCATTCGGACTTTCTATTACTTTTATGTATGTCTTATTAGTCCTTTTGTAATATTGGTTATTTTCTAGTACGGGTGTATCATTAGATAGATTCGGCATTTAATCCCTCCTACCCAATTGCATGGGGCAACGATTCTCGTTGAATAATTTTATTTATTTCTTCAAGTAACGGAATTCTAAGCTCATCATTTTTTAGAGCAAATTCTAACGAGGTAAGAATAAATCCGAGTTTCTCACCTACATCATAGCGAGTTCCACTAAAATGATAAGCATATACGTTTTGGGTTGCGTTTAGTTTACTGATTGCATCTGTTAGTTGAATTTCTCCCCCAGCGCCTGTTTCCTGAAGCTCAAGAAAATCAAAAATTTCAGGGGTAAGAATGTAACGTCCCATTATTGCTAAATTAGAAGGTGCTGTTCCATATGCCGGCTTTTCTACTAAGTTTCGGACATGATATAAATTTTCTTCTTTACTAATGGGGTCTATAATCCCATATCTTTTAGTTTCTTGATCAGATACTGGCTGCACACCAATCACAGACGATTGAGTAATTTCATATTGCTTCATGAGTTGTTTTAAGCAAGGGGTGCTGCCACTTACGATATCATCCCCTAATAAAACAGCAAAAGGCTCATTTCCAATAAAACGGCGTGCACACCATACGGCATGACCTAGCCCCTTGGCTTCTTTTTGTCGAATATAGTGAATTTCAACTTTTGCTGGTCTTAATACCTCTTCAAGAAGCTGAAGCTTTCCTTTTTCCGCTAAGTTATATTCAAGTTCAAACGCGTTATCAAAATGATCTTCAATAGCCCGCTTCCCTTTACCCGTAACGATGATAATATCCTCAATGCCTGATTCAACAGCCTCTTCAACGATGTATTGAATGGTAGGCTTATCAACAATGGGAAGCATTTCCTTAGGCATCGCTTTGGTTGCTGGCAAGAATCTTGTCCCTAAACCTGCTGCAGGTATAATTGCTTTTCTTACCTTCCCCTTCATGTGTATCCCTCCATTTTTATCTATTTGTTTAAAGAATTAAAAAAACCAGGCATGTTGTCTTCTACGAAAACAACACGACTCGTTTTTTTAATAAAAATAAGGGCATTGAACCCTACCTCACCCCACACCATCGATGATAAACATCTAAGGTGACAAGCACCCACAGCATGGACGAGTATCTACAGTGATAAAGGTTCAGTAGATATTACCTGAAAATAACTACATAAGTGCTACTTGTGAAACTGTAAAACAAACGTGATCTATTTACTCTCACCGTAATAGTAATAGTATGAATCTTTGTTTTTTCTATCTACATTGTTAAGAACAACACCAAGTATTCTAGCCCTTACATTATCAAGGTTTTGTTTCGCTTTTAGTGCAGCGTCTCTTTTCACTTTGTCAGAATCCACAACCAATATAACGCCATCAGAACGGGTGGCTATAATTTGAGAATCAGTCACCGCAATTGCCGGCGGAGCATCGATAAGAATAATATCGAATTGCTGCTTTAACTCATCTAAAACACTTATCATCTTTTTGGAGGCAAGAATTTCTGACGGGTTAGGTGGAATTGGACCAGATGTAATAATGCTTAAATTATTAATAGATGTATCCTGTAATACTTCCATAATAGATAGCTGATTGGTTAATAAATTGGTAAGCCCCCAACGGTTGGAAACTTGCAAGGTATGATGCATTGTTGGCTTTCTAAGATCAGCATCAATAACCAATACTTTCTTATCCGCTTGAGCATACGCTACTGCAAGGTTGACTAGTGTGGTTGATTTACCCTCCCCTGGTCCTGCAGAAGTTATCATTAACACTTTTAATTCTTCATCGATCGATGAAAATTGAATATTGGTTCTCAAAGTTCGATAAGCCTCAGAAATAGGCGATTTCGGATTTTGATGGGTGATAATTGGTCTCTTATTGGTTAAGTTTGACACTTGATGGCTCTCCTACCCTTTGTTCAACTATTTTCTTATTACTTTTGCTTTGATTCTGACTTTGGCTCTGTAAATCTTCCGGCTTCATCTTTGTAATCATCGTTAAGGTTGGCAACCCCAAATACTGCTGAACTTCTTCTTCTGTTTTTAATTTATCGTCCAAGAATTCCAGCAAGAAGGCTATGCCTAAACCAAGCATGAGGGATACAACAAAACTAATGGCAATGTTTAAGTTTTTATTCGGTTTTACCGGTGTCGGTTGATCGATATCTTTTGCTTCATTCAACAGCGAGATATTATCCACTTTCATGATCTTAGGTATTTCGCTTTGAAATACTTTAGATACGGCATTCACGATATTTGCTGCACGCTCATACGACTCATCTTGAACGATTAGGGTCATGACTTGTGTATTATTAACCGAGCTGACTTTTACCGTCTTGACTAAATTCTCGGCACTTATTTTCAATTCTGGGTAATCCGTAACTACCTTGTCCATAATTCTAGGGGTTTTAATAATTTCCTTATATGTATCAATCAATCTAATATTCAGATTTACTGTATTAATGTCGACTTGAGATAAACCAACTTGATCATTAGATTTATTAACAATTAACTTCGTTGATGCCTCGTAAATCGGCTGCATAAAGAAATAACTAATAACACCAGTTGTAATCGTTGCTAGCAAAACAATTGTGACTATCATCCACACCCTTTTCTGTATGATTTTTATATAATCCCTTAAATCCAGTTCCATTCCGTTCCCTCCGCAACTTTTCTGTCGATATGTGTCGGTTTGTATGAAAATTCAAGGAACCCCCCTCTGGTTTAAGAGGAGGATTCCTCCAGGTGCTTATTTATTCAATAAACGATAAATCACTACAGCAGCTTGAGCAGCTTCATCAACCTTCGCTGGAGTGATAGAAACTCCCTTGAGCGACAGCGCTCTGGAAGACATAACCGACATTTCAGCACGTGTAATCTTCCCATTCGGATCGAACTTACCTGCTTCTTTGCCGTCTACAATGCCGTTCTTAACAGCAGAAGCAACATAGACTTTGTACCAATCTTGATCATTTACATCATCAAAATTTTCCGTTGCATTTGCGTTTTCCAAAGCAAATGTTTTGACGATCATTTTTGCAAATTCAGCACGTGTCACGAATCCATTCGGATCAAAGGCATTCTCAGCACGTCCTTCTAAAATCCCCTTCGCAGCTGCGACTTGAATTTGTCTGCCTGCCCACGCTTTTACTGAAGCTGTATCTTCAAAAGAAACTTGATTTTCTACGACGGTATACGTAGAGAAGGAGTTACGAACGCCTTTGAATGCCCCATTCGCATAACTTCCGCCGTAAAACTCTAATTTACCATCTACGATTTTGGCCAATGACAGCAATTCTGTATCGAATTTGTCACTGTTAGGTACCGGAATAGTTACTTCAACTGGCTTATTAAAGCTCGTTACTTTACTACCGCCAGATGCAAATTCAAATTCATAGACACCGGATGCTACAGGTAATTGTGTTACACTCGTCGCGACTGATGTATCTTGGTTAGTCACCTTGAGGGTTGTATCTGCATCAAATTCAGCTGGACTAACTACGAGTGATAGGCCGTTCATGGAAATCGCGATCGTATCTATACCATTTGCCATCGACGCTGCTAATAGTTCTTTTGCTAGAGGAATCTCTGTTATTTTCGCATCAATGGCACCGAAATTAAGAGTAAGCTGAACTTTTACTTCCTTCGCATCCGGATTCAACGCCTTCAATTGATCGTTAAGCGCTTTGGCTTGTGCTGCAATGTTCTTCAACTTGCTTACGAGTTCAGACACATTCAATTGCGGCTTCGCCGTATCGCCTTGGACTTTAATCAAAGATTTAAGATCTAAAGTTGCCAATTGCTTAATGGCATTCTCAACTTTGGTTTGAGCTTCCTTGAAGATCTCTTGCTTTCTCGCTTCGGTTGCCCCGTTCAATTCCTTCAATAGGCTACTTAAATCCGGCTTTGTTGGATCAGATGTAGCAGGCGGAGTTGTGACGCCTCCTCCACCGCCACCACCACCGCCGGTACTAGGACCAGGATTTGCGGTAGAAGGCGATAAAGTTATTGCAGCCTTAGAAATATAGAGCAATAAGCCCATTTTCGTATCTCGCGCTTCTATTTTAGCGGAAGCTTGGGTAGTTCCAGTCAATACAAAAGCTTTAGCAACTCCGTCATATTTAATACCGGATCCAAGAGCATTCCATTTAAGTAAATTTGAAGGCAATGGGTACTCTTGGTTGTTATAAGTCACACTTAGAGCAGGTAATTCCACAGACGATGTACTTCCGTTGCTTTTTGTATATTTAATTCTGTCTCCTAGCAGGTACCTTAATCCAGCAGATTCAACAGCTGTCCTAGCATCCTTGGCAATTGTTGAGTTCGATTGTGTATCGACGTAATTCGCGATTCTGTTTTGCACAGCGTTCAGATCACCTAAGGTGATACCGTACTTATTCAGCAATTTAGAGATCAACAGATCACTATGTGCTTCTAATACATCTTTGGTAACAATATCATTAATTTCTTTTTTAATTGTTTCTGTATCCACTGCGCCACCAATAATGATGACCTCAGCCACTTTTGCCAGAAGCTCGTCTTTTTTGCTGTTCAAAGCATCGAGTGCTGCTTGTTGGAATACGATAATGTCACTCTTTTTCAAACCGTCTGGTTCATCGATACCCGGAAGACCGACCGATGTGAACAATAAACTGATCGCAGCTCGGTTGTTTTCGTCCTGAATCAATTTGTCAATGGAATTAGAGTCTCCTAAAAATAAGTCTAAAGCATTGATAAGTTGAGCAACAGCTGAGTATTGCAAAGTTGGAGCATTATTTTTAATATTGTCCCAGACTTCTGCTGTCAATTGATGCTGTAAGTTCTTATCTGTAATAGGATGATCTTTTACGTATTGTTTAACTGAATTCACACTAGTAAGTCCTACCGCATCTCTTGCTAATTCAGCATGTAAAGCATCTAGTTGATCTAGAACTGTATTCGCTGAAGCCACGCTAACAGTGAAACCAAGCTTACTTGCCAACCCCTTCTCACTTAATGGAAGTCCAGCAATAGATGCAAACATCATGCTTGCTGCCATTGTAGTTACGGTTACTTTCTTTTTCATCGTCATGCTAAAATTCACCTCAATTAAATTAGTTAACTTATTTATTAGATTTCCAAAACTGAAACCACTTTGGTTTCTCCCAAACAGGTTGATATCTCTCGATTTCTAGATCATGGATGATACTGTTTGCGTTATTTTGGAAGGTGTTCACGATATCAATCCCCAGCTTTTCTTGCAATATGTCATATGCCCCGGCAAGAGCAAATCCTCGATTTGTTGTATTATGAGCATCCGAAGAAATGAAATGTGCCAAATGATTCTTGCATAGATCCAGCGATAAGGTCTGAATGGATTTGCCGAAGCTTCCTGTTAGTGAATGAGCTGTTATTTGGGATAAAGCACCAAGCTGAATTAGCTCAAGAAGTTTTAAGGGATTCTCAGCAATTTCCCGATTTCTCTCTGGATGAGCAATTATAGGTACAATGTTCATTAAGCTCAACTCGTGCAGCAGCTCATGAGTACCTGTTG
>NZ_JBFTQB010000708.1:0-3466 GCF_056398785.1 Paenibacillus sp. 01T422
AATTATGGACCGTGCGCGGAAGATGGCCTTTTTAGTGGAAGAAGAGGAAGAAGAGAAGACGCGATTCAAGATGGATGCGAATGGGAATTTAGAAAGAGTAGAGTGAACTAGCTTTCTGCTCCAAAGGAAGACAGAGCTTCAGATCAAGGGGAATCCTTGGACTGAGGCTTTTTTGTTGTATAATGATGACGAATGCTACGAGTGGGGGAATTAGAATGCGAATTATGATAATTGGAGCGGGCTCTTTGGGGCTTTTATTTGCTGCAAAGCTGAGCTCTTTATGTGAACATATGACGGTGATTGCAAGAACGAAAGAACAAGCCGATCAGCTTGCTCAGAAAGGCATATTGCTAGGTGGAACGACTGAGCGTCACAGGACAACTCGCGGTGGTCTCATAGAATTTAGCTATTACCAAGAAAACAAGGAATCTTTGAATCGTACGAGTAGTTTTCCACAGCCATTGGATTATATCTTTCTCATGGTCAAGCAGCCTGCAATTACGAAAAAACTTGCGAAATATATAGATTCTCGGAGCTCAGAGACCACTCATGTAGTTAGCTTTCAGAATGGAATTGGTCATGAGGCCCYGCTGAATGAAGGGGACGGGGAGAATAAATTGCTGCTTGCTGTGACAACTGATGGAGCAAGACGAGAAAGTCTCACGGAGGTCTCTCACACAGGTCATGGCATAACTTACATAGGTGCATCCGAGCACACGAACCTTGATCAAGAAAATTCTGTGCACTTATTGTTAGTAAACTTGCTGGAAGAGGCAGGATTTCAGGCAATAATGTCGAAGAACATGGAGGTAAGAATTTGGAGTAAACTGATTATTAATGCCGTGATTAATCCGCTTACAGCTATTTTGCATGTAAAAAATGGGGAGTTGCTGGAGTCAGCTTGGACAAGGGGACTGATGCTAGACCTTTACCGAGAGGCTTGTCTTGTGGCTGAAGCCAAAGGCATTAGGCTGCCTGATGAGCTATGGCAAACCATTATAACTGTATGTGAGGCTACAAGTAGGAATCATTCATCTATGCTTCAGGACATCGAACAGTCCAGGACCACTGAGATAGACCGAATAAACGGAAGTTTATTGCAGATGGCCGAAGAACTGAGCCTCGATCTTCCTGCACATCGCACTGTGTACCGATTAGTGAAAGCACTAGAATAAATTAGGTGGTCGAAGATGATGGATGTACTGATGAGTTGGATTTCCACACTTTATGCAGTTCTGGCTGTTGCACCGTTTATTACTTTTGTTTTATTATGGTTTCTAGTTTTTTACTTTCTTCGAGATAAGAAGATGACGACTAGACTGACCATGGATGTTACGACCTTTTTTCTGCTTGGTTCGGTTTCTTTGATGTGGAATCAACTATTTCATACAAGCTTTGGGTTCTGGATGATCGCTCTTATTCTGCTTATCGCTTTTGGAATTATTGGCGGTTATCAAACGCATTTGAAAGGTAAGACGGATTTGTTAAGAGTGAGCAGAGTGGTTTGGAGGCTTAGCTTTTTAGGGCTTTCGGCGCTTTACATTTTACTTTTCTTTGTTCATATTGGGAAAAATTACATTTTTTCGACATAAAATAAAGTCTCTTTTGTTGAAATTGGACGAAAAAAGAGACTTTTCTGCTGGTCTTTGTAATATTTATTTGAGATTTGTAGAAAATAACAATGAAAATCGTCTAGATTTTATTGACCGATGGTTGTATAATTAGAAACCGGAAGACACTATATATTCCAATGTTTCTAACATTTAATCTTACTTAGGTAAATTAAGTGTGGACAAAGTGTGGTTATATGTTATAATTCCTTGCGTAGAGTCTAGTAATTTTTTTTACCAGAGGTTTACGTAAGATATTATTACATGTATGAAGCGGTTTCATTTATTTTCGGGTATAAGGTGTGAGGTTGATGTCAGTAAAACTATCAAATACACCTAACCATAGATATTCTAGACATACATAAATTTTAGAGGAGGCGTTTTATGAAAGCGACAAAGTGGGTTACAACAGCAGTAGCATTAACGCTTATGGGTAGCGTAGCAATGGGTTGCGCGAAAAGTGAGGAAAATCCTTCTACGTCCCCATCCGGAGATACGAAAGGTTCTTCGGCACCGGCTTCCAACAAACCGCAAGAAATTAAAATCAACTTTACAGCTGAGCCGCCAGTCATGGATAGCTCCAAAGCAACAGCAAATGCTGCTTTTACATTTATTAGCGCATTTAACGAAGGTCTTTATCGTACGGACAAAGACGGCAAAGCAGTTGCTGGTCTTGCTAAAGATTTCCCGAAAATCTCTCCTGATGGTCTGACTTACACAATCGACATTCGTGACAACGCGAACTGGTCCGATGGTCAACCAGTTAAAGCGCAAGATTTCGTTTATTCCTTCAAACGTACATTAGATCCTGCTACAAAAGGGCAATATAGTTTCGTAGTAGCTTGGATTAAAGGTGGAGAAGCTGTTACTCAAGCTAAAACTCCTGAAGAAGTTAAGAAAGCTCAAGATGCTCTTGGTGTAAAAGCAATTAGCGACAAGCAACTTGAAATTACCCTTGAGAAACCAGTTACTTTCTTTACACAAATGCTTGCGTTCGGAACTTTCTTGCCACAACGTGAAGATTTCGTAACAAAAGCTGGCGATAAATACGGAGCAGAAGCTGACAAAGTAATCGGTGCTGGTCCATTCATCCTTAGCAAATGGGATCATGGCCAAACACTTGAACTTGTTAAAAATGATAAATACTGGGATGCTGCTAACGTAAAAATTACTAAAGCAACAGTTAACATTGTAAAAGATTCCAATACAGGTCTTAACCTGTATGAAACTGACGCTGCTGATTTGACTGAAATCAACCGCGATCAATTGAAACTTTACGCTGGTAAACCAGACAACCTGCCTAAACCAGAGTTGACTAACACTTACTTGATGTACCAAACGAAAAAAGTTCCAGCCTTGGCTAACAAGAAAATCCGTCAAGCTCTAGGTATGGCAATCGATCGTCAAGCTTTCGTTGATACAGTACTAGCTAACGGTTCTGTAGCTTCCACAGGGTTAGTACCTGGTGGTACTTCAGACGGTGCAGGCGGCGACTTCCGTAAATCTGCAGGCGATACACAACCGAAATTCGATGCAGCTAAAGCAAAACAATTGCTTGCTGAAGGTCTGAAAGAAGCTGGCTTGACAGCTCTTCCAAAAATGAAAGTGAATGCAGATGATACTGAAACTGCAAAAAAATCACTTGAGTTCATCCTTGCACAATGGAAACAAAACCTTGGATACGAAGCAGAAGCGAACCCAGTTCCGCACGCATTGCGTATCGAGTTGTCCTCCAAGCATGACTTCGATATCGCGCTTTCCCTATGGGGCGCAGATTACAACGATCCAATGACATTCTTGGATATGTGGGTAACTGGTGGAGAATTTGATGAAGGCGACTACAGCAACCCAGAGTA
>NZ_JBFTQB010000709.1:0-3465 GCF_056398785.1 Paenibacillus sp. 01T422
ACTAGCTGCAGTGTAGCGCTTGTTGCGGCTTCCTGGTCCCACTCTCTATGCAAATAAACGAACAGCTCTGTTAGCAGCGCTTCACACAGCGTCTGATAATAGGGCTGTTTGTCTTGCCATTGCTGATGAATGTGCCGCAGCCGGTCGAGAATCAGTTCGTACTTGCTTGTGATTCGGCTTGCGGCACTAGAATGCTTAAAAAGTGGGAAAGACGCTTGTACGGCTTCCGGATCAAATTGAACGACATATTTTTCGTGGAGCATGGTTGGAACACTTCGCCCATAAAAGGGAATACTGCTCGGGATGAGCAGCCATTGCCCCTTCTCCAGCACTTGCTTTTTCTCCTCAATCCAATACACGCAGCGACCGTAAGTTACAAGTACAAGTGTCCAATCCTGACAGCCCTCCTGTGATTCCCCGTACCAATTGCTGCTTTTATCATATGTGTAATTCGTTACCTTCATTTCCCATCACCTACATACTATATTTCATATAGCATACTATATTTCATGGAGTTTTGTCGAAATAAGGCATATAATGAAGCCAAAATTGATTCGTCCACAACGAAAGGAAGTCCTAAACAATGCGTAAAACGAAAATCATTTGCACCATGGGACCTGCTTGCGACTCCATCCCGACACTGAAGGAATTAATTCGCTCCGGTATGAGCGTTGCCCGACTAAATATGGCCCATGGCGATTTGGATGAGCACCGCGGACGCATTCAGCGCGTTCGTCAAGCAGCTCAAGAGTTAGGTGTTGTCGTTCCGATTCTGATGGATATCAAAGGACCGGAAATCCGCATCGGGCAACTGAAAGATGCTTCCTATGATTTGAAAACAGGCGATCGTATCGTCTTGACGACCGAACAAATCATCGGCGACGGCAGCCGTGTTTCCGTGAATTACCCCGGCCTCCCGCAGGACGTTAAGCCAGGCAACCTTGTCCTCATCGATGACGGTTCCATTGAGCTTCGTGTTGAATCCATCGATGGCACGGAAGTGATCTGCAGCGTTTTGAATCAAAGTGTTCTGAAGCAGCGCAAAGGCGTGAACTTGCCAGGTGTGCGCACATCTCTTCCAGGTGTAACTGAGCGTGACGTGATGCACATTAAATTCGGTGTTGAGGAAAATATCTCCATCGTGGCGATGTCCTTCGTCCGTAACGGGAACGATGTTCAGGAAGTTCGCGGCATTCTGGAACAGCATGGCGCAGGCAATACGCCGATTATCTCGAAAATTGAGAACGAAGAAGGCATGACGAACTTCGCTTCTATTCTCGAGGCTTCTGATGGTATCATGGTTGCACGCGGTGATCTTGGGGTAGAAATTCCTACAGAAGAAGTGCCAATCGCGCAAAAAGATATGATCCGTGCTTGTAATCTAGCCGGCAAGCCGGTTATTACAGCAACGCAAATGCTTGATTCTATGCAGCGTAACCCGCGTCCGACGCGCGCTGAAGTGAGCGATGTTGCGAATGCCGTACTTGACGGCAGCGACATGGTCATGCTTTCCGGCGAGACTGCCGCTGGCAAGTATCCCATCGAGTCCGTGACGATGATGGCGACAATTGCTGAGCGCGTTGAGCAGACGATGGAGCGCAGCTCCATGATTGACGCACAGCTGCAATCGAACAACGAAGTGACGGAAGTGCTGTGCCAAGCGGTTGTAACCTCCGCGAACAAGCTGAAAGCTGCGGCGATTCTGACGCCGACAGAGAGCGGCTTTACTGCACGGATGATCGCCAAGTATCGTCCGGAAGCACCGATTATCGCGGTGACGTCCAACGAGTACGCGATCAACTTGCTTAGCATGGTACAGGGCGTGATCCCGATCCATGGCGAGTTCTGCGATTCTACCGATGCGATGATTCGCTCGGCTATCGAACAAGCTGAGACACTTGGCTATGTGAAAAAAGGCGACCTTACTGTCGTTTCCGCCGGTGTTCCTGTAGGGAAATCGGGGACTACGAACCTGTTGAAGGTTGAGCGGGTTTAAGATGAAATAATTCGGATAAAGATAAAGACGCCTTCTGGGTGTCTTTTCTTGCTTTTATGCCTTAAAATATCAGCCAGAGGGCACATTAACGATAACTTTATAAGGCACTTTCAATGGGAGGTTCCATGATTATTCGACTCGGATTCGTATCGATCGCGCTTGCGATTTTTAATAATACCCCCAGCTCGACTTTTACTTACAAGCTGTTCTCCCAGCGTCCGCGTGAGGAAGCCATTCAGCGTGCGATTGATATCGGACGCAAAAATCTCGAAGCAACTCAGCGCATCCTCTTTTACAATGCCGCTCATGGGATTCGCTTGTTTCGTCTATCCTCGTCGCTCATTCCGCTAGCCACTCATCCTGATGTGCAAATTGACGTAGCTGGTGAATACAAAGACGAGCTCGCGAAGCTCGGCAACTTCGCGAGAGCGCATGACATTCGCCTGAGTATGCATCCCAACCAGTTCACGTTGCTGAACGGGAGCGACGCGGTCGTAGCTGCGGCGATTCAAGATTTGCGCTACCATGCGGCGATTCTCGATGGGATGGGGCTCGATGAATCGGCCATTATCAACATCCACGTCGGAGGCGTGTATGGCGACAAAGCAGCCGCGACGGAGCGGCTTTATGCGAAGACCCCCGAGGTGCCGGATCATATTATGCGGCGGCTCACTTTTGAAAATGACGATAAAACCTACACGCTCGAGGAAACCCTCGCCGTGAGCCAGAGGCTGCAGCGTCCCTGCATGCTGGATTTGCATCATGACTGGTGCAACCCCTCGGAGGCCTCGCCTCAGGAGCTGCTCCCGCAGATCGCAAATACTTGGGGGGATGTCCCCATGAAAATCCATGTTTCGTCTCCGAAGTCTCCCAAGGATACGAAGGAGTTTCGCTCCCATGCTGACTACATTGAGCCGGAACAGCTGGTCGCTTTTCTCAAAAGCTGCAAAGAAGCAGGACTCGACCGCGTCGACGTCATGATTGAGGCGAAGATGAAGGATCTCTCCTTGTTCCGGCTGGCGGAGCAGCTGGGCAAGATCCGCGGCATTAAGCGAATCGATGGCGGCATTTTGGAGTGGTAGAGGTAGCCAAGAAGACCGTAGGACTGAGCGGATTCCGCTGGGTTTTACGGTCTTTTTGTATTCCACGGAAGCGGTGCTTCAGCTGAGCTATGTGGGGTTGGGCAGCTGGGTGAGCTGCGGAGGACGGACTGCAGGAGGACGGACTGCGGGAGGACGGGCTGCGGGAGGACGGGCTGCGGGAGGACGGGCTGCGGGAGGACAGGCTGCGGGAGGACGGGCTGCAGGAGGACGGGCTGCAGGAGGACGGGCTGCAGGAGGACGGGCTGCGGGAGGACGGGCTGCGGGAGGACGGGCTGCGGGAGGACGGGCTGCAGGAGGACGGGCTGCAGGAGGACGGGCTGCGGGAGGACGGGCTGCGGGAGGACGGGCTGCGGGAGGACGGGCTGC